>JAJNBR010000020.1 GCA_021156265.1 Flavipsychrobacter sp. | reverse complement strand
TGAGCTAAACAGCGAAGAGCCTTAGTCTCATTTCTGCTTCTTATTCCTTCCGTTAAGTTAACGCTGCTCAATCTGTTCCAATAGCTCCTCTACAGCTTTTCTTTCAATGTAATCTTCTACGTCTTCGCCTTTCACCTTCACTTGTTCGTCTTCGAATCGTATATCCTGATCTTCTACTTTTAATGTTTCCACTGATGTTGAAGCTTCAACACGATTCTGTTCAGGATTAGCAATATTTATCTTTTCTTTGCGGCGGATAGCCTTTTTAGGAGTCGGAGTGTTACGAGATCGCTCGCGCTTTATCTCATCCTTTCGCTGTGTAAAATCATAAACGACGCCTTCGTACTTTTTTCTATGAAGCTCGTTGTACTTCCATATTTCTTTTTCATTCTCTGTAAGTACGATATACTCCTTCAACTCGCTTACGTGATCGTCGTCTATTGCTGGTTTCTTTCGCCACGTTTTACCACCGTCAAGAGTGTAGAAAAAATAATTGTAGTCGAGATCATAATAGGCGTTCAATTTCGGGTAGTAATAAAACTTATAAGCGCCGTTCGAACGGCTGCTCCCTGATATCAGGCCCGTAATTGCAATTGCAAGCCCTATCAATGCTAAACTACTCAGTATTATTACAATCCGTTTCATAAATCAAGCCCATAGCTTGTTAGGAAAAGATTGTTCCAGAGAGCCTTAATAGTTTACTAAGATTGGACAATTTATTCGGGAAAATGACTTTTCGCCAAATTTTCAACTTTGAGGCGGCTGCTCTTTATGTCGATCAAGCATATCCAGGACATCGGACAGTTTATAATAGATTTTGCCTCTGATTTTGGAATATAGTAAGAGGCCTTCATCTCTGTAAGTTGCCAAGGTGCGTTTAGAACATTTAAGGACGCTTAATCTTTCTTCATCACCTAATATTTGCTGCTCAGGTGGTTTCTGTTTTTTTGCTAGTATGTCTGTTAGTTTTTGAATTAGATCTTCTAACTCATCCTCCGTCCTTGGAGATATTCTCTTGGGGTTATGCATAGAATGGTTTTAAATAAATTAATTAAATAATGAAGTCAATCGTTAAATCAACGTTTGTGAACGTCTAATAAAAAACATTAGTATGCTACTCTAAGAATCGATGGTACCGCCCATGGAACAGTATTTTATCTCTTTCTCCAAAAGCCGTGTATGCCGGAGGGCCCGAGTATAGTGATCCTTAAAGAAGAAGTACAAGCCTTTAAAGGCAAAAAGGTACAGGAGGTTGGTGGGAACAGCCGGTTAGATATAGGACAACTAAAGAACCAGACGGTGGTAGACTTTAAAAGCTGGGGAAAGCATTTTCTTATATGCTTTAAGGCATTTACAGTCAGGGTTCACTTTATGCTGTGGGGGAGTTACCGGATAAATGAAAATAAGGAAGGCGCTCCTCCGCGTTTAAGCCTGCATTTCAAAAATGGGGTGTTGAATTTCTATTCATCAGCTATTCGTTTTATCGAAGAAGATCTCGATGAGGTGTATGATTGGAGCGCGGATGTTATGTCTGATGAGTGGGATCCCGCCAAGGCGAAAAAGAAATTGAAACAGCATCCCGATATGCTGGCCTGCGACGCTTTGCTGGATCAGAACATCTTTTCAGGGTCAGGCAATATTATTAAGAATGAAGTGCTGTACAGGATCGGGGTTCATCCGCTCAGCAGGGTAGGAGCATTGCCAGCTAAACAGCTAAATGCACTGATCCGTGAAGTGCGTGAGTACAGCTTCGATTTTATGGAGTGGAAGAAGGCCTATGTTTTGCGCAAGCACTGGCTGGCTCACACAAAGACTATTTGCTCCCGTTGTGTCATTCCGCTGACCAAGCAATACCTTGGCAAAACGCAGCGCCGCACGTTTTTTTGTGATAATTGCCAGGTGCTGTATACTTAGTTATTTTAACAGGCTTTTGTTAATGCACAGGTTATCAACAGCTGTTTGTGGCATTTGTTTTGCTTTTAGTAAATTAGGTATAGCAAATATTCAGGTTATGGTGTTGAGCGAAACATGGTTTTTAGAAGGATACGTTGACTTTGAATTACAAAAGTATCGGCTGCTTGCCTACCTGCAGGAAGTGAACAAACACTTCAATCAAACCCGGCTCTACCCGCAGCTTTCCGATATTATTTTTCACTATAATAATCTTGTTTCTTTCCGCGACAATAAAAAGCTGCTACAGGACAATTTCCCGAAGCAACTGGATGCTATTAACATGCAGCAACTTGAACTGGTATACAGCAGGATGTTGGAAGATGACGAGCTGATGCAGGAGTTGGAACGTATTACCGGTTACGCCCTCGCTGAAATGAAGTCTACCATAGACAATGGCGCCGAGATATACGAGATCATCGAAAAACAGTTGCGCATTGAACCGGTGGGGATATTACCCTTGTACAAGAATGAGGGCTATATGCTGTTGCGATTCGGTAATTACTCCGAGGTTCGTGCCTATTCCTATACGGTCACGTTGTTCGAGCATAAAGACGCACGCTACAAGGGAGTGAAGATGAGCTATGTCGACCGGTTTGAAAAGAACATAGCCAATACCTACGAGCACATCAAGCGCGATATCATTCGTGCCATTCGTACACTGCCCAACCCGGCTGTGTACTGCATAGAGTCGGCGCTGAATGTGCCGTTGGATGAGACGCTGCTGCCGATCGCTAAGCGTATGCTGGTGCGCCAGCTGGCTGCATAATATTGCCGGTTGCCTCAGTTATCCACTAGCTGGTGGTGCTCCTGGGCCAGCTCAATTTGCTTACGTGTGGGCAGCAATATCAGTCGCAAGGTGGTGTCATTGGTAAAGTAGCTGATAGCCCAGTTGATGAAGATGATGAGCTTGTTCTTTACGCTCAATATCAGCATCAGGTGCAGGAACATCCATACCGTCCATGCGAAGAACCCCTGGAAACTGAACGATGGCAGGTCTACCACAGCTTTTCGTTTACCCACCGTAGCCATAGTGCCCGGGTTTTTATAGGTGAACTTCACCAGTTCTGTACCGCTCAGCATTCTTTTCATATTCTTTGCCAGGTGTTTTGCCTGGTTGATGGCTACATTTGCCAGTTGGGGGTGACCCTTTGGCCAGTCCTTGCTTTCCATGTAGGCTATATCGCCCAGTGCGAATATGTTTGGATAAGTTTCAACTCTATTGTATTCGTCGACCTTTATACGGTTGCCTTTCACGAGTACTTCTTTAGGTATGCCTGCCGGTACATTGCCGGTTACGCCTGCCGCCCATATCAGGTTGTTGGTTCGGATGGTCTTGCCATCTTTCATTGTTATTGTCCGTCCGTCATAGTCCTGAACTAAGGCGTTGGTCCATACCTGCACACCCATACGTTCAAGGTATTCCTGTGATTTCTGCTGCGATTCTTTGCTCATAGCAGCCAGTGTCGCGGAACCTCCCTCTACGAGGTGTATTTGCAGTCTTGAAAAATCCATATCAGGGTAGTCTCTTGGCAAAACGTATTTTTTCATTTCTGCCAATGAACCAGCCATTTCAACACCTGTAGGTCCGCCGCCTGCTATCACAATATTCATGATGCCTTCATAGTCGTCAGCGCTGCAGTGCAGCGCATCCTCGAAATTCAACAGTATGCGATTGCGAAGCGTTACGGCTTCCGCTGTAGATTTCATAGGGTAAGAGTGCTGCTCCAGGTTTTTATTGCCGAAAAAATTAGTGGTACACCCGGTGGCAACCACTAAATAGTCATAAGGGAAATTGCACTCATCGGTTTCCACCACATTGTTAGCCGCATCTATGTTCGTCACCTTGGCGACGCGCACATGTACGTTTCTTTTGCGCTGGAATATCTTTCGTAACGGGAATGATATGGAACTAGGCTCGAGACGCGCCGTAGCTACCTGGTAGAATAAAGGTTGAAACTGGTGAAAGTTATACTGGTCTATCAAGGTAATATCATACTCACTGTCTTTTATGTTTCGCGCCAATTGCAGGCCAGCAAAGCCTGCTCCCAAAATCACCACGCGTTTTTTTGCCATAATGCTGTTTTTAATAATACAAAGCTACCTGTGTCTGAATTGTTAATCAAATAGACAGAAATTATGAGAGTGTGTTAAAAAGCTATGCCATGCACAGGTACTGGCTTTACCATTTAAAGGGTGGATCTCGAGCCAGCTGCGTATTTTAGCACCTTATGGACGTAGTATTAAACTGGAGCTCGGGCAAAGATGCGGCGCTTGCTTATCACCATTTGCTGCAAAGCAGGGAGTATGATGTCGTTAAACTTCTTACGACGGTAAACGAAGAGCACGGCAGAGTAGTGATGCATGGGGTGCGCGAGCGACTCCTCGATGCGCAGGCTGAGCGGATGAATATTCAGGTTAAGAAGATACACCTGCCTGCGGCAGCCGACGATGAAACATATAAGACTACCATGCAGGATGCGCTTCAGGAATTGCAGAACGAGGGTATTGCCATTTCAGCATTTGGAGATATTTTTCTGGAGAATCTGCGGGCCTATAGAGAATCTCAACTTGCAACGATAGGTATGCAGGCTTTGTTTCCACTATGGCAAAAAGACACGAGAGCGATGGTCGGCGAAGTTGAAGATGCAGGAATAGAAGCGATGATCATTTGTGTGAACGCCAAATTTCTTGATGAATCTTTTCTCGGCCGGAAAATTGACCGGCAGCTTCTTGCAGACTTACCGACGAATGTAGATCCGTGCGGAGAAAATGGCGAGTTTCACACCTTTGTATATAACGCCCCATTCTTCAGCAATGCTATAGCTATACAAAAAGGGGATACGGTTTACCGGGAGTATGGCGAAGGTGAACTGCGATCAGGCTTCTATTTTCTTGACATCAATACATGAAAAAGCCACTCTCTTAAGAGTGGCTTTTTCATCAGCATCTATTTAGTTGAATTTCACCCAAGCGATCTGCGCCTGTTTTTTGCGACCCTTGCGGTCCATCATCAGTGTTGCATAGGTGTTATTGTCTTTCATGAAGTGCGAAGATTCTATATAGCAAAACTTTGCCTCGTTGTCTTCTTTGGGAGCGCCAAACAGGAAGTATTTGTCGATCTTGCCATTATTGAGTTTGTAACAAACAGTGTTGGCATCGCTGATGGCTACCACTACCTTTTTACGCTTTGCATCTTCGCCTTTGTGGAAATTCTCGGTATAGTCGTTAAATACAACGTACTTGTTTGTGTTGGCATTTACATAATCGAACGACATAAATGCATTGTTGTTGAGCACCATCGGGTTACCGCCACCGCGGTAGGACCAATGGCCTTTGCTCTTGTGAGAAACATATAACGGGTCTATTATGCCGTTTGCCTGCTGAACTTTGTTGATAGCATACCCATCTTGTTCTGAACCTTTGTTGTCAAGCTCTGAAATGCCGATGTTGCCAAGAAATGTTCGTGCGGAAACTATTTGACCGGTATTAGCATTCTTCGTGATCTCTTTCTGGCTTTCCTCAAATAACACTGTTGTGCTATGGTCGTTATTGATGACCATTTGCTGCGGCAGACCGCTGTAATAATCATCGGTAGAAAAATGACCGCGCGCATATGAAGTTACCTTTTCATTCATCAATGGTTTCGTGGTTACGATATACAATGATTCAGGATCTATGAAACTCATCAGCGTCATGTAGTAGCTGGTAGTCTTGTTGCTGAAAAATTTGTTTTTCGAAGATGTGTATGTGAGCGTCAGCAACTGTATGAGGTTAGTGCCCGGGTTGTATTCCATCACAGCCTTCGTGTCTTTGAAGTCGTCTGTGAATTCCAACTTTTTGTGTGTGAACTCTTTCTCGCCTTTACCCAGTCTTGAGATGATCACTCGTGAATCCTTGCCGCCTGAATTATTGGTGTTATAGCCGTAAGTGCACATAAACACACGTTTTGCACCGTCTACGGTCATGCCGATGTAACCGAGGTATTTGAAGCCTTGCGCATCATAAAACGCACGATTCAGTACTTTGTGATTGCCTGCTTCAGCGCCATAGTGTATCACTTCAACGCGTTCGCTGCTTTCGTGTGCAAAAGAGTTAAAGTTCACTACCGCGTAGTTGTCAGACTGCGGATCTTTTTCAATGTAAAAGTCCATTGCTTCTACACCGCCGTAAGCCATCGCCCATGCTGCGCCAGCTTTATAGCGTGGCAAAGTGCTGATCGCGTTCTCTTCTACAACGGCGCCGGTATTGCCATCAAGCCTGATGCGGAAAAGTGTAGGAGTTCTATCGAGCAATTGGTGCAGGAAGATGACCGGTTGGCCTCCCAGCTCATATAAACCCTCTATCATCGAGCTCGACATTTTTTTGGGTTCCCAGTTATTGCTCGTGATTACCTGCTCGGACATTACCTTTCTGTTCTTGTCATACACGATCACCTCGATCCCCTTCTTTTTGGTGAAGTGGAAAAAGAAGGTGTTGCCGTTTTTCAGCTGCATTACTTTGTTCCAGCCACTTTCAGGCTCGTCAAACGGAGTACTGTATTCGATCTTGTGTTGCTGTGCAAAAATTGCAGAGGGGCCTGCTAACGCCAACATGGCCGTAAAGATGATCTTTTTCATTATAGGTGCTTTGTACAGCAATGATAATAAACGGATTGCGTCAATGAAAGCGGGACGCGCCTATTTTTTTACAAACTGGTCGTCAGTAAGTGCATGAAGGAAGGCTTCCAGTTCTTGTTTCTCGGTTTCTGTAAGGCCGAGTGATTGTGACAGGATCGAATCGCGGTTGAGACCATCGGGCATGAGGAGGGATGGGTTGTCGTAATAGTCGATGACTTCGCGAAGCGTTTTGAAATGCCCATTGTGCATATAAGGAGCTGTGACGGCTACATTCCGGAGTCCGGGTACTTTCATCTTGCCGAGATCGGCAGGATCTTTTGTTAGCAAGTAGCGGCCGGAATCATTCATGTCCTTGCCGTTGAACAAGCCGATAGCGCGAAATTCATCGGTCGTAAAATCGGGACTAAAGTGACATTCCAGGCATTTGCCTTTGGTGCGGAATACTTCGCGGCCCCTGATTTGCCGGGCGGTCAGGCCATTGGGTTCATCATTGAGCCAGCGGTCATTCGGGGTGTCACCGGTTTCCAGCGTGCGCTCAAAGGCAGCAATTGCCAGTGCCAGGTTATGCTTGTTGGGGTTTTGTTTAAAAACAGAATAGAATAAAGACTTATATCGCCGGCTGTGGTTAAGGCGTTTTACAGCTTCAGCGACCGGCAGGTTCATTTCCGCCGGATTTTCGATTGGTCCCAATGCCTGATCTTCCAGTGTAGTCGCGCGGCCATCCCAGAAGAATGCCTCGCGTGCCGCCATATTCATGGCCGAAGGTGTATTGCGGTTAGCTTTGCGGCCATGTACTCCGGTGCTGAACATAGCTGTGTCGGCAAAGGCAAATTCAGGCTTGTGTCAGGATGCGCAGCTAATGGAACTGTCTTCAGAAAGGATCGGGTCGAAAAAGAGCATCTTACCCAAAGATTCTTTCGTCGGCTTTTCCGGCCCCGGCGTAAAAGCTGTGACACCCAGGATAGCCAGGACAAGGACAAATAGAACGGGCGTCTTTTTCACTCCGCAAAATTAAGGGTTACAGCTTTACGCTCCATTTAATAACTTTGCGCGCAATCTGATAAATCTAAACATTTTACTATATGGATCATCGTATTGAGAAGGATACCATGGGCGAAGTGAAAGTGCCCGCTACAGCCTATTATGGCGCACAGACGCAACGCTCTATCGACAATTTCCGGATAGCGCAGGACATCAACAGAATGCCAAAGGAAATAATCAAGGCATTTGCTTACCTGAAAAAAGCAGCAGCGCTTACCAATGCCGAACTGGGCGTACTGCCACAGGAAAAAGCTGAACTGATAGGTAAAGTTTGCGACGAAATACTGGAAGGCAAACTGGACAACGAGTTTCCGCTGGTAGTATGGCAGACCGGATCCGGTACGCAGTCTAACATGAACGTGAATGAAGTAGTGGCCTATCGGGCCCACGTGGTCAACGGCGGCCAGCTGACCGATAAAGAAAAGTTTGTCCATCCCAACGATGATGTAAATAAATCACAGTCGTCGAACGATACTTTCCCGACAGCTATGCATATCGCCGCTTATAAAATGCTGGTAGATGTAACTATTCCCGGCATCAAAAAGCTGCGCGATACGCTCGATAAGAAGTCAAAAGAGTATATGCACATCGTGAAGATCGGCCGTACGCATTTTATGGACGCGACACCACTTACACTTGGGCAGGAGATAAGCGGTTATGTATCGCAGCTGGATCACGGCCTGCGTGCGATCAACAATACGCTAGCACACCTGAGCGAACTGGCCCTTGGCGGTACTGCTGTTGGTACAGGCATCAACACACCTCCCGGTTATGCTGAAAACGTAGCGGGCAAGATCGCCGATCTGACAGGCTTGCCATTTATTACCGCCGAGAATAAGTTTGAGAGCCTGGCTGCGCATGATGCGATAGTAGAGGCACACGGTGCTCTGAAGACCGTTGCGGTTAGCCTGATGAAGATCGCTAACGATATCCGTATGCTGAGCTCAGGTCCGCGCAGTGGTATCGGCGAGCTGTTCATTCCCGACAACGAGCCGGGCTCTTCTATCATGCCAGGTAAGGTAAATCCCACGCAGTGCGAAGCGTTGACCATGATCGCTGCCCAGGTAATGGGTAATGACGTAGCTATCAATATAGGTGGTGCCACGGGTCACTTTGAGCTAAACGTGTTCAAGCCTGTAATGATCTACAACTTTCTGCACAGCGCCCGCCTGATAGGTGATGGTTGTGTTTCGTTCAACGATAAATGTGCAGTAGGTATAGAGCCGATCCAGAAGAATATTAACCTGCACCTGCTTAATTCGCTGATGCTGGTTACGTCGCTCAATCCGAAGATCGGGTATTATAAAGCAGCTGAGATTGCGCAGACCGCGCACAAGGAGGGCAAGACCCTAAAACAAACCGCGATCGATCTGGGCTATTTAACTGAAGAACAATTTGATGAATGGGTAGTGCCGTCATCGATGGTTGGTGAACTGCCAAAGCAATAATTGTACTTTAATTTGACATATACAAAGCACTCTTCAACAGAGTGCTTTGTATTTTTACCGCAAATGTGCCTATGCTATCCCGCTATCTGAATATTGCAGTTCCGGCTATCATTTTTATAGCTATTATTTTTATTCTGCCTTACACATCGGGCTTCGACTATGACCTTATGTGCTGGCAAGTCTGGGGGGCACACAATTACTCCCAGGGCATATCCAACACCTATAATGACCCTGCCGTGCCCAATGGTTATATGCCTATTTACAACTATCTGTTGTATGTGTACTTTGCTATTGCCCGGCAACCAGGCACACAATATGTTATCATCCTTTATATGAAGCTGGCGATAATGGCCACAGAGTGGCTGGCCTTATGGTATGTTTATAAGTGGACTGATAAGAAAATACCTTTTTACTGGCTTGTATTGATCAGCACACTGAACCTGGGCTTTTCGTACAATACCCTTATTTGGGCTCAGATAGATGGTATGGTGGCTGCATTCCTGTTTATTTCTATTTATTATGGCCATCATCGCAAACTGGTACCGAGTGCGTTGTTTTTTATCCTGGCGCTTAATACCAAGATGCAGGCTATCGTGTTCCTTCCGATATGGGGGTTCTTTTTCCTGCAGTATGTATTCGAACGCAGAGATATTAAAAGCTTTGCGATGCCATTGGCAGCCATGGCCGTTGCACAGTTGATCATCCTTATTCCTTTCCTTGGACGGTTGTCACAGTTGCTAACGGCGCTTGACGCGGTGGATACTTTTCAATATATATCGGTAATGGCGTTTAACTATTGGCATATTGTGATACCTGATGTTTGGAATTTGAGCGACCGGGGAGTTTATGTAGCCGGACTTACATATAAGCAATTTGGCTTACTGGCGTTTTTCACCTTCTCGCTGTTGGTGTTGTTTCCAATGTTACGTGTATTGTTTTTCAAAATTCGGAGTCGCCACAGCAAGGTAGAATTGGATAAAGTTCAGATATGGCTTATGTGTGCACTGGTTGCATTAGGTTTTTTCTTTTTTAATACGCAGATGCACGAGCGCTACAGCCATCCAACTATCATATTTCTCACGGCACTGGCCGTTTACCACTGGTATTATTTGATTCCCTACATTGTTTTTTCGCTAGCTTATTTTGCCAATATGGAACGTGCATCGAACCTGCTTGGATTGCCCCTTCACACGGCCTTATTTGATCATGTGTATATAGCGTATGAATTCCTGTTTGTGCTGGTTTTCCTGCTTATCAGTCTATGGTTAAGTTTCAGGCAGAAGCAATTGCAATAAAAAAAGCGCCGTTATGGCGCTTTTTTTATTATTTTATCTTTTTGCATTTTTTCTTAAGCTCTTTGCCATCTATCATGGCATTCAGCTCAGATTCCTTGTTCTTATAGCTTGCATTGCTTCCGCAATCATATAGTTCTGTAAGCGGGTCTTTATCTACGATCATCGCATACATTTCGGCTAGTGAAGGTGCAGATTCCATTGCAGCATATTCTTCATACGTCAGCTTCAGGAAGCCTGTGTTTTTACCTACACCCCGGTTGTCGAGCAGGTAGCCGTTGTGTAACACTGTTGGTGTAGCATATCCGGTGCTGGTTCTAAGGTCAGCTGGAGCGGGGTAGGATACAATGCCCGACTTGTCATCGGATAGAATAACCGGAACGAGGTTGTTATAATTTGCTTTTGTCTTATAAACAACAACTGCCGGCTGAGCGGCAGTTTGTTGAGCAGTGGTTGTTGCTTTGCACGAAGCAAGCGCAACAACCACTGCGGCTATCATTAATCTCATCTATTGATCGATATTTTTTCTGTAACGGTTCCTTGTTCTGACTGTACACGTACAAAGTACATGCCATTTGGTATAGAACTCACGGGTATAGAAACCAGCTGGCTTCCTTCATAAGGTGCTTCGTATACTGCGCGGCCCTGTAGGTCGATGATGCTAACAGTTGTTTTGCCTGTTGTCTTAACCAGGTTAATGTTGATATTATCTGTAGCTGGATTCGGATAAACAGTAATCGTTTTAGCAGCGTCAGTGAGGTCTTCAACACCTGTTGGAATACGGTTTATATTAACTTCAAGTACATAGTTTCCCATGTCTGCTGCAGTAAATGCAGTAGTGCGGAGAAGCACTGTGCCACCACCATTTATGGTCAGTGTATTTGGAAGCTGCTCGTCATAATAACCAGTCCAGTTGCTGGCAGTCGGAACCTTTACGCCGACTTTTGCATTTACAGTATAAGAATTACCATCAGTGCTGGCAGCTGCATCGTTTACGCGGACCGTAACGGTATAATTATCGCCCACTGGCAGGAAAACACTATAGTAGTCGTTGTCATTAGTAGTGTGGAACGTAGAGCCGGTTGTCACAACCTTTGCGGTGTTGCCGTTGAACGATACCGGAAGGCTGTGATAAGCAGTTTCGAAGTTGTTCATTTCATACTGGTCCGGTGTGCCCATAGCGTTAGCAGGAGGCTTGATGCCGATGATCGCGTGCTGACCATTATTGAAGCCACCGCTACCGCCGCCTGCACCCAATGAAGGAGGATTCATCGCATCTACCGCGAAGTACCCATCTGATGAACCGCCCCAACCCCAGTTTATGTGGAAGAAGCTGTTTTTATCATATCCGTCAGCTACCCATGCGTGACCGCCGCCTGATCCGAAACCGGCATACAGTACCGGGCGACTCTCATTCAATTCAGTCTTTAGCGTAGATATCCAGCCGGATGTGCCGCTACGTTGAATGCCCTGCAGGTTTTGATCGTATTCGAAATAGTTACGCAGTGCACTCTCAGCGCTTTGAGAACTCATGGCATCAGTAACGTAAGCACCGGATCCGCTTGGACCATAGTTCATTTCAACCGCCACGCCTGCATGGTACGTCAGGGTAGCTACAGCATTGTTAGCGGCGCCAATTGTATTTGGCATTGAATTCCACTGGTAGGTCGTGCTGCCGAAATTGGCGCTTTGCATGCCGTAGTCTGGGTGTGTATATGCGTGTGAGCCAGAACCCTGGGCAGGCCAGTTCCAATACTTCATGATCTGTGTCATGGCTGTTGCGACGCAACCTGATGGCACTTGGATCGAGCCATCAACAGGGCAAAGATCATTGTAGTATCCAGTTTGGTTCCATTTCGTGGTCAACAAAGGTGATACTGTTGTGAAGGCAGTCGTTTTATTACCACTGGTCGGACCGTCGCCAGACTTCAAAGCGTTCCATTTTTCAGATATCTCAGTTGTAGCCGGAAAATCTTTTTCTATCACAAAAGCAATCTCGCTCGCGTAATTGCTGAGCCAGGTTTTTGTGGCGTCAGGTATGTTCTGCGGATCGAAACCGTTTTCGTTTGAATAGGCAAAAACAGGCATCACCTGGTCGTCTGCACTTACCATTACAAAGCCTACGCGATTCAGGTTGAATACATAGAAGTATTTCACTTTACCGTCGGGGGACGTAGAAGTGTGCACCAGTTCTAATTGCCCTGCGCTGCTAAGCCCTTCCAGTGATTCGCCGCGAAGGAAGTTGAATCCTACCTTCTTTGCGGTGGCTTCATCAACAGGTTTGGCATAGCCTTGCAAGGCACATGCAGTCAAAAAAGAGAATAAAAGAATCTTCCTCATGATCTGTTTTATGTGAGAATTATTATTGTTTTGGAGTACTGCAAGTTATTGATTATGTGCCGAAAAAGCTCATATGGCTTACACTATTATCGGAACAATAACATTTGGTTAGATATTTGTGGATAATGTTGTTTCACTGGCCAGATCCCACACATATTGCTTCTTGTTTTCGAGCTTTGCTTCACCTACAATTGTTTTTTCGCCAGTGGCTACTTCATAAACCGTACAATCATACAGAATCCGGTGCTTGTCTGCGAATATCTCCTTCACGGCGACCACTGCTTCGTATTCGGTATCCACGAACATCGGCCTGATCCATTTCACGTTCTGGCTCATATAGACGTGGCCGTCCGCATACCATAACGCGCCAAAAATCTTCGTAAATACCGCAGCTCCCAGGAAACCATGGATGATATTACGTCCAAAAGGGCTTGCTTTACCTGCTTGTTCATCAATATGAAGCGGGTTAACATCACCGCTTACGCGCGCAAAAGTGTTCACGTCTTCCTGTGTATAACTGAATTTATGGCGAAATTCATCTCCGATCTTAAGCATTGTATTATGTTTTTTGATAAAAGGATGCGCGAAAATAAGTTCAAATTGTGAAAGGATTGAATTTGTTTTTGGTGACATTCGTCATATGTCTGTTGAAAGAGGCATGAGGCCTGACACATTTGGATATTTTTTAAGATTTTTATAGAAACCTGATTGATTTTAGTAATGAATCCATATCTTTGCGCCGCCGAAAGGAAGTTTGGAGACCGGAACCACAGGATTAAGGATAGGATAACGACGGGGCAATATAGATTTAATGCAGCTTCCATTCCTTTGCAGCACCAAAACCGGGTCAATAATTCTTACATTATAAAAACACAAAAATGGCTAACCAGGACAACAAAAACTTTGTAGAGAATATGGTTAATGCCCAGAAGCAAGCAGTGGAAACTATGGTGGAGAACACCAAGAAGTTTGCCAACGGAAATGCTCTGGTAAATGATACCATGGAGAAAGGTAGCGAATGGTACAAGAACTGGTTAGAAAACCAGAAAACCGTTTTCTCTAAAACAACTGATAAAGCATCGGCTGCCACCGAGACGGCAAAAGATAACATGTCGCAGATGAACGATTTTTATCAGAACTGGTTCAATATGCAAACCGGTTGGGCTAAGCAGGTTTGGGAAATGAATATGGATTTTGCAAAGAAAGCAACACCTAATGCTACTCCTAATATGGATCCGATGGCTGCATGGAATACATGGAGCAACTGGATGAACGGTATGAACCAATCTGCCAACTGGATGAACCAAACCAACAACTGGTTCAATCAAATGCAGAATATGAATCCATTCAATATGGATGCATGGAAGAAAGCTACAGAAAGCTACAATGGAATATTCAACCAGTATAACGAGATGCTGAATGGCACCTTCGCTGACTGGCAGAAAAATATGCAAAATGGCACTGTGCAGGACGCTTACCGCAATATGATCAACGTGAATGAAGGCTTTGCCAAATTTGCTGAAATGTGGATGCCGATGTGGAAGTCGATACAGGAAAAGACGTTCAACATGGACATGTATAAGCAAATGATGAATCCTGCAGCTTACCAGGAGCTGATGGATAAATTCTTCGGTTTTATGCCTGAGAGCAGCCGCCAGTATATGCAGAACATGACCAACATGATGCAGAATGGTATGGGCCAGATGAACCAGCAGGCGTTTGCCAGCTACCAGCAAATGCGTGGCATGATGACTAATGCTATGCCTAACACATCTGATATGTTTGGTAACGTACTGAATGGCTACAACACATGGAACAACATGCTGAACAACGCTGTTGCCCCGATGGTGAAAATGATGACGCCAAACCAGCACACCAAAAGCATGATGGAGTGGAATGACATCACCAACCGCATGATGGTGTATAACATTAAAAATGCTGAACTGCAATACATGATCTACAGCTACGGTTCTAAAGTAATGGACCAGCTGGCAGAGAATACTATCAACAAGATCCAGAAAGGCGAAGAGACGAGCAGCATGCTTGCCGCTTACCAGGAGTGGCTGAACATCAGCGATAAGGTTTACGTATCGTTGTTTGAAAGCGAAGAATACAGCAAGCTGATGGCTGAAGTAAGCTCTTTGCAAATGACACTGCGCAAAGACATCGAAACTCAGATGGAGAAAATGATGGTTGGTATTCCGGTAGCTACCCGTAGCGAAATGGATGAGATGTACAAAACCATCTACGACCTGAAAAAACAAGTTCGTCAACTGGAGAAAATGCTGGAGCTGGATACCACTGAAGAAAGCGCAACTGAAGAGAAAACAACGCGCCGCTCTAAGAAAGCGTAATATATTTAAGAGGAATACAAAAGGCTTTGCATTTGCGGAGCCTTTTTGTTTTATATGGCTTTCAGCATGCGCAGATTGCCATGCATATCCTTTCGTATTGTGGCGGTGTAGCCAAGTTCTTCAAACAATTGCCTGGTTTGTTCTGCATAGTCTACATGTAGCTCGCAATAAATGGCGCCACCCGGTTTTAAATGCGTCCTGCCAAATTTTGCGATCTCCCGGTAAAATAGCAGCGCATCGTTGCCCGGTACAAACAGCGCCAGCCCGGGTTCAAAATCACGCACGTTTTGATGCAGGCTTTCGCGCTCGGTAAATGGAATGTAGGGGGGGTTTGAAACGATAACATCGTACTGTCCCAGTTGTTGCCTGTATTCTGCTTGCAAAAAATCGAGTTGCAGCAGGTTTATATACTCGCCCAGGTGAATCGCGTTTTCTTGTGCCACTTGTAATGCACGCTCGCTGATATCACAGCTTGAAATGTTGGCGAGTTTAAGAGCCAGCTTCAGGGAGATAGGGATGCATCCGCTGCCTGTGCCTACTTCAAGCACTTCTATATTCTTTTCTTTATGATCGTCGATAATCCATTGCGCCAGCTCTTCGGTTTCCGGTCTTGGTATTAGTACGTGCTCATTGACCTTGAATAGCCGTTCCATGAACCATGAATGGCCGATGACGTACTGCAGGGGCCTTCCGGTTCTAAGTTGCGGCAGCATTTGTTCGTATTGCATTTCCTGCATGGGAGAGAGCAATGCTTCCTTCTCCACTATTCTTTTTAATTTGTCGAGCCCGGTGAGATAGTATATCACTTCGTGGGCAATAGCAGCAGCTTCCTGTGCTCCATACAGGGGCTGTAATTCATTTCTCAGTCGATAAAAAGCATCATTAAGGCTCAGCACGTGGTAAAGATAAAGCTTCACCTTTATGGTCATTATTTTACTTTTGTAGCTTATGACCGGTCATGAAGTATATATGCGCCGCTGCTTCGAGCTGGCCCAACTGGCAAAGGGCAGTGCAACGCCCAATCCTATGGTGGGGGCAGTGCTGGTGCACAATGACCGCATCATAGGCGAAGGGTATCATCGTGAGCATGGAGAATCGCACGCTGAGGTCAACTGCATTGAATCTGTCCAGGCTGCAGACAGGTGCCTGATACCGGAAAGCACTATGTACGTGAACCTGGAGCCTTGCGCTCACCATGGCAAAACACCGCCCTGCGCAACCCGCCTCGCAAATGAGCGGGTAAAAGAGGTGATCGTTTGTAATATAGACCCGTTTGAAAAAGTGGAAGGCAGGGGCATGCAGATATTGTGGGAGGCGAATATAAATACGGAAGTAGGTGTTCTTGAAAAAGAAGGTCTCTGGCTGAACCGCAGGTTTTTTTGTTTTCACGAGAAGGATCGCCCTTATATCATTCTCAAATGGGCCCAAACAGAGTCGGGCTTTTTTGCGCCGCTCAACCGTAGCCGTTTCCAGGTAAGCAATGAGCACAGCAGGCAGTTGCTGCACAAATGGCGTACCGAGGAAGCCGCCATTATGGTAGGGTATAACACGGCGCTCAATGACGACCCTCAGCTTACGTCGCGGCTTTGGCCCGGCAGGCAGCCTTTGCGCATAGTTCTCGATGAGCAGCTGCAATTGCCAAAGACATTGCGTGTTTTTGACAACGCTGCGCCTACATGGATCATCAACGCGCAAGAGGAAGCGGTAAAGGACAATACAAGGTTTGTACAATTGCCGTTTGATGATCTTTTGCCTGCACTTCTGCAAAAATTAAGACAGGCAAGCATTCTATCGCTGGTAGTAGAAGGTGGTGCGCAATTGTTACAGTCATTTATTACTGTCGGCTTGTGGGATGAGGTCAGGGTATTTACAGCCAATGCGGATATGCCTGACGGTATTCCAGCTCCGCTTTTGGCAAACGCTACTAAGGCCTTTGACACGCCACTGGGCTCAGACGTGTTACACGTATATACCAATAACGACAGTTCATACCCTTATGTTGCTGGCATGAGTTTATAAAACACATTTGCATGGTCTACCTGCTGGCTTCCATTTTCCTCAATACCATACTGTTTGTCCTTTTTAAATCTTACGCCAGGTTTGGCATCAATAATTTGCAGGCTATTGTCGCCAATTATTGGACATGCGTTGCTACCGGCTGCCTGATGCTGGGCGAGTTCCCTGTATCTGCGACCAGCATTGGTGAAAGCTGGATGCCCTGGAGCGCACTAATGGGAACCATGTTTTTTTCGGTGTTCAACCTGTTAGCTTTTTGCACGGTGAAGGAAGGTATCACCACCACCACTGTTGCCAACAAGTTGTCGCTGGTGATACCGGTCGTATTTGCGCTTTTTCTTTATGATGAGCACTTAGGCTTCGTGAAGCTGGCAGGTATACTTATTGCCTTTCCGGCAGTGTACTTCACAACCAAGGTCGAGGACGAGGGTAAAAAGTCGCAGGATCTGCTGTGGCCGGCGCTTATTTTCATTGGCAGCGGCTTGCTCGACACTATGGTGAAGTTTGTACAACACCGCCATATTAAGTCGGATGGCGAGCTGGTATCGTTCACTATTCACACGTTTGTCGTGGCAGGTACGGTTGGCTTGTTGACGGTTATCGTGCAGCTGCTGAGGGGCAAGATAAGGCTGCAATGGAAAAATTTGTTAGCAGGTATCGTTCTCGGCGTGCCCAATTACTTTTCGATCTATTGCCTCATGCATTTTTTGAAATCTGATATTATGCAGAGTTCCGCAGCCATTCCTGTCAATAACATCGGTATCGTATTACTGTCTGCGGTAATAGCCATCATTTTCTTCAGCGAAAAGGTTACCCGGCTCCGGCTGGCGGGTCTTATCTTGTCTATTCTCGCTATCTTGCTCATCGCTTTAGGCGATATGAATGGAACAGGAGTTTAAATACAGGACGATAGCGACGCCCGCAACAGCGGAATTCAAAGACAGGGGAAGTAAGTTCCTGGCTTATGCATATCCTGTGAACGTGCCGACCGATATTAAAGAAAAACTACAGCATCTTAAGAAGGAACATCCCAAAGCCGTACATCATTGCTATGCTTACAGGTTGGGCACCAGCGGCACCCAATACCGCGCAAACGATGACGGTGAACCATCGGGCAGCGCAGGTAAGCCCATACTGGGGCAAATAGACAGCGCCGGGTTAACTAATGTGTTGGTGGTGGTAGTGCGGTATTTCGGTGGCAGTTTGCTCGGTGTTCCTGGTCTAATAAATGCGTATAAAACATCAACAGCAGATGCGCTGTCTAGCGCTCCGGTTACCGAAAAATGGATAGAAGATAGGTTTGAGGTCCATTTCGATTACCCGGTGATGGGGGAAGTACTTTACCTGCTGAAACAAGCAGAGGCTACCGTTTACCAGCAGGAGCTTCAGCTTTTCTGTATTGTTAAAACAGGCATCCCAAGGAGACATAGCGCTGATTATGTGCAAAGACTTTCGGAAATTCGCGGAGTAACCGTGAAGTCAATAAAGGAAGAAATCTAATTTGTCGTTTCCTGAAAAAAATACTGCATTGATCAAGCAAGAGGCTGCCAGGCTCGGCTTTATGTCGTGTGGCATAGCCATGTCCCGGCCGCTGGACGATGATGCCCGTAGGCTGGAGCAATGGCTGAAGAACGGCTACCAGGGTTCTATGCAATACATGGAGCGGTATTTTGACCTGCGCATCGACCCAGCAAAGCTGGTGCCCGGCGCTAAGTCGGTGATCACTTTGCTGTGCAATTACTATCCTTCAGAAAAACAATCTCGCGATGCGCCTAAGATAGCCAAATACGCATGGGGCACAGATTATCACTACGTGATCAAAGACAAGCTGCATGAGTTGCTGGTGTTCATCAAAGAGAACATAGGCGAAGTAGACGGGCGTGGGTTTGTAGATAGTGCTCCTGTATTAGAACGTAGCTGGGCGGTGAACAGCGGTCTTGGCTGGGTAGGGAAAAATGGTAACCTGCTTACAAAGAATAATGGCTCCTTCTTTTTTATTGCTACGCTAATAACCGACCTGGAACTTATACCGGATGCTCCGTTTACTACTGACCACTGCGGTACCTGTACGCGCTGTATCGATGCATGTCCGACGCAGGC
>JAJNBR010000227.1 GCA_021156265.1 Flavipsychrobacter sp. | reverse complement strand
ACTGACAATACTGGATGCTTCGTGGAATGACCTTGCTTCTGTAGGCGATGGGATCTGCGGCCTTAAAAACCTTTCTGTTATCAACTTCGCACACAACCACATCCTGTTCCTCCCGCAAAGATTTGGCGATATAGCCAAGGCTGAATATGTAGACCTGAGTTTTAACCATATCGCCTCGCTGCCAAAGAGTGTTGGCCAGATGAAAGCGCTAAAGGAGCTCGACCTGTCAAACAATAAGCTAACAGCGTTACCGGAAAATATCGGGAAACTCAGATCACTAAAATTTTTAGGACTAACGGATAATGATCTGACTGAAATTCCCGCGAGTATCGGCAACCTGTCTGACCTTGAAATGCTGGCGATCAGCAACAATCAATTGACGGCTTTGCCTGAGTCCATTAAAAAGTTAAGCAAATTGAAAACGCTCTACCTCGTCAACAACAGATTTGACGAGGCTACCAAACAACAAATAAAAAACTGGCTGCCTGGTACCGAGGTGGTGTTTTAAAGAAGTACAACATGTTTTGCTTAAAAAAGAAATTCGTTTGGCTGGGCTGCATATTATTCTCCGTCCTGCTCATTGCTGCCAATAAACAAGATGAAACCCCGGAGCAGCGCGTAAAACTATTTTTCACTGGTAAGCTCGTCCAATTAGCGAACCAGCTGCAGGATTTTAAAAAACAGTCGCCAAATGCAAGTGAAGCGCAGATAAAGGAACAGTTCAAAAACTGCAGGCTGGTGTACAAGGAAATAGAATTCCTGGTAGAGTACTACTACCCCGGCGCAGCTAACCGTATCAACGGCGCACCGCTTTTAGAGGCAGAGCCCAGCGAGCCGGAGGAACCACAGCACCCTACGGGTTTCCAGGTGCTGGAGGAATTGGTATACGAAGAAATAACTTCCGATAGCAGGCTGCTTATAGTGAATGAGATCAGCAGCCTGGACCACCAGGTGCGCAAAGTGCAAAGCTATCTTGATGACCTGCAGCCCGATGCCGTGTCAGTATTTGATGCACTACGACTGAACACCTACCGCATGATAGCAAAAGGCTTGTCAGGGTTCGACTCTCCTGCCGCACTCAATAATATACCGGAAGCTGTTGCCACACTGCAAAGCATGCGGGAAGTACTGGGGTATTATGAAGCGTCTTCGTCATTAGTGCAACAGCTGGATGCAGCAATCAGTTTCGCCGCCGAAAACCCTGACTTCAATAGCTTTGACCGGGCTGTATTTATTGCAGGCTACATCAATCCCCTTCTGCAGGAGCTGCACAATTTCCAGCTGGCACGAAAAATTGCCTTTATTTCATCGCCCCGCGCTGTGCAGCCCAACGCCGCACACCTGTTCGACAAGGACGCTTACAACCTCTATTATTTTGCTCCTTCAGGCACGGCGCCAATAACACCTGCGCTTACAGAACTCGGCAAAAAGCTATTTAACGATCCGCGCCTGTCGTCAACAGGCAAGCGTTCATGCAGCAGTTGCCATGCACAAGAAAAAGCATTTACGGATGGGCTGGCAGTTAATACTTCGCTATTTGCCAACAGGCAGCTTTCGCGCAATACACCAACGCTTATCAATGCCGGTTTGCAACCCGTGCAGTTCGCCGATAGCCGCATTAGTTTTTTGGAAGACCAGGTGCATGCCGTTGTTTCCAACCGCGACGAGATGGCGGGTGACTTCAATTCGATAGTGGCGGCTATAGCTAAGGACAAACATTACAAAATACTTTTCTCCAGCGCTTTCAACGAAGGCAAGCAGAGCATCTCCCAGCAAAACATCAAAAAAGCGCTGGCGGCCTATGTGCGTTCACTTACATCACTCAACTCGCGCTTCGACCAATATATGCGTGGCAACAACCAGGCCATGAACTCAGAAGAGATCCGCGGCTTCAACCTGTTCATGAGCAAAGCAAAATGTGGCACCTGTCATTACGTTCCTTTATTCAGCGGCGCAGTACCACCACTGTACGATAAAATGGAAAGCGAAGTGCTGGGTGTGCCTGCCACTACCGATACACTGCATCCTGTTGTTGATGCGGATTCAGGGAAGTTTCACCTGTACAAAATGCCGCACCAGTTGTTCTCATTCAAAACACCGGGTCTAAGAAACATTGCCTTTACCGCTCCATATATGCACAATGGTGTTTATAAAACGCTGGAAGAAGTAGTGGACTTCTACAACAAAGGTGGTGGTAACGGATTGGGGTTTGAAATAGAAAGCATGACACTGGCACCCGACAAGCTGGAGCTAACAACAACGGAGAAGAAAGCACTCATAGCATTTATGCACACGCTTACAGATACGGCTTTTGTCAGACCTGCTGCTATAAACTAGCTGGCAGTATCTATTGCCTGATAAAAGCAATGGCATATTCCAGGATGGTATCTATGCCATTAGCCTCATCTATTGGGTTCAGGGCCACTGTTTTATGAGGCGGCACACCATGCTCAATGTTAAAGCCATCCGGCATATAGGTGATGGAACCCGAAAAGTTTACTGCCCAGCCGTTGGGAAACTCGTGTCCTACGGGCTGGCCGCCACCGCCACCTGTGGTATCGCCTATAACGGTGACCTGGCTGAATGCTTTTGCAGATGCGATAAAAAAATTGCAGGCACTATAACATGTCCGGTTGGTCAACACACACACCTTACCCGGGAAACCCACTCTATCATTAGGGTCGACATAACTTTGCTGCAGCTCAGTAAATTCATTATGCCCGGGGCCATCTTTGAATTTTGTAGTGTAGATAAGCGTACGTTCTGTTGCCAGCCGCCGCAATATCCGGAATGCATTTGCGGGATTACCACCTTCATTGTTACGTACATCGATCACGACGCCGCGTATGCCGGGATAATCATTAAATCGCTGCAGCACCACATCCAGCTGCTCATCTGAAAAAACACTGGCAAAACTGCGATAGTATATATAACCCACCGAGTCAATAATAGTGTGTATCAGCGGTCCGGTTATTTCAAACCCGCGCCAGTAGTTACGTTCCAGTATCTCGCGGTTGAAATTAGGAGGATAGTCTGCATAATAATTATAGTAAGACCTTGCAAAGCCGGTGCGCAGGTTGATATGTCCATCCCTGAGCGTATTCAACATCGGCACACATACATCATAGAGCGCCCTGTCTGTCATTCCTGCGTGCACATTTGGACGATATACTGTATATACCGAATCCCAGTTCACACCTTTATAGTCGAAGTACGAATAGCCTTCATCCAGCGTCTTCCACAGCTCATCGAATACAGCTATCGGATCACTTGGTTTAGTAGACGGCGAAACGATCTTTTCGCACGACAATATGAATAACACAGGCACGAAGTATAATAGCTTCTTCATAATGCAGTTAGATAATTAATAACGAAACATAAAGATGAATGAAACCATGTGTTCGGCAGCAAAAACCCTGTTGATGTCTTTCATTCGATAAAAATCCCAGTGGTAAGCCAGCCTGACATCATTGCCTGTAGACAAATGATACCTGAGCGCCAGCTGGCTGTTTATCCGGAAATACCGGTTCAATGTCACTATATCAGCATTACCGAAAATATCTCCAAGGAGGTCATTTTCCGGATCTAAGAACTCAATACGGTTCAGGTACATTGGTCGTGTCATGTGCGCAATGAGTGGCATGCTCAATTGTAAGGATAGTTCCGCGGCGTGTTTCAACACCCGTACGTTGCGTGCAGCGCGGCCGCTAACCCCGAGGCTCAATGCGTAGTCGTACACTATAGCTGAGTTATCCAGCTGCGGAGCTTCCTTATATTCTGCAACCAGTGAAGCCAGGCCACCCAGTTTCACATCATATTTTTTACTCCATTTTTTAATATCGTACAGCAGGTGGTAATCAGTTACCACTCTCACGGTACTTACCCGCATCGGTATTAGTTTATCGCTTTCTTTCGTGCGCAGCGAAAGGAAAGAAGGCTCTATCAGCAATTGCGACAGATGACCGTTTTTAATTTTGAAATGGCCCAGCAGCGGCGCCATCCCTGTATTGCTGTACCATGTGCCCGATATGGCTTCATCGTAAAACGACTGGCCTGTAATGCCTGCGCCAAACAAAAAATAACGCTGCCGGAATGATGCACTAGTATCCTGCGCCCACAAGGTGGAATAGGCGGAAAATACAAGAACGACGATGACCAGCAGCGGACAGATGTGTTTTTTCATTGGTTGATCTTTTAGGGTCGATGCGGCAATACCGCAAAAAATACTTGTTAGTTTTCAGTCTTGCTCCGTCTTCATTACAAAATAAACGAAAACCTGCATACCAGCTTTACCCCTGTTTCTCACCTCTACCAATGCACACCCAAAATCTTTTCCAGTATCATGTTGACCACTTCCACCAAAATCAATATGATAATGATCCATTCCAGCACTGTGCTATGCCGGTATTGCAGCAGGTCTTTAAAAAGGTCCAGGTTATCGCGGATGATGGTCAACCCTTCATGAATATTCCTGGAACGCTCCTGTAGGTCGAAGGTGCGTTTCAACCCTGTATCTATTTTATCCAGGCTTTCGTCCTCCCAGGTTTCGGGCGGAGAATCAAATATGTATAAGTTCTCGGCAATGCGGTTTTTCAATACGAGTGTACGGCCTATATATTTCTTCAGTTTGACGCCACGAATAGCAAGGCTGCCTTTGCGCTCCAGCCGCTGGGTATGCAGGTTGGTTTCTTCCAGCAACCTGTCCATCAGGTCAGTATAGTAGTCGAGCGCAACCGACTGCGATACATTCATCATCACCAGCCGTATAACATCGGCATCTGCACGCACTACATCTATCTTGTTGTTGCCGATCTTATACTCAGGCGCTTCCGTTTCCACCAGGTATTCTTCATTCAAATGTTCGCCCAGCGGATACTTACAGAAGGGAATGATCATCCCGATAAAATCCGCGATCCTGACCGGGTCATAATTCAAAAAAGAAACAACTCCGTACTTAAAAACACAAACGAACCTATTGCTGTCCGTCCGGTAAAACAACTCATCAGCGCCGCTAAAATGGATATCGGCCTTAAAACTTGCCTTAAAGCCCTTTATATCAATGCTGTCTGCTATCTGGTATGAGAGAACCTGGTGAGTCATAGTTTCAGCCTACTATATATACTATCTAAGGTCTTATTCTAACTACAACAC
>JAJNBR010000019.1 GCA_021156265.1 Flavipsychrobacter sp. | reverse complement strand
CGATGCACGCACTATTACCTCTATTTCGAACTCGTACTTGCGGGTGAACCAGCGCTTGCGGGCCAGCGGCTGTACGGGGTACAGCCTGTATCCCGACTGTGTATCAGGCAAAGTGATACCGGTATTGACCCAGAACCAGAAATTGGAGAACCGGTTGCCGAAGCTGCTCTTGCCGGGAACATGCTCCTGGTCCATATTACGGGCGCCCACCATCAGGGTACCCGGTGTCTCCTCCAGTTGGCGGAGGAACACAATAAGGTCTTTGGGGTAATGCTGCCCGTCGCTATCGATGGTAATGGCATATTGGTAACCTGCATCTGCAGCGGCTTTAATGCCGGTGCGCAGGGCATAACCCTTACCCCGGTTAGAAGAATAGCGGATGGTCCTTACCTGCGGGAAGCTCTTAAGAATAGCCTCCGTATCATCAGTAGATCCATCGTTGATGATAATGATGTGGCTGGTATAGCTTAGAAGTTCTTTGACAACAGTGGCAATGGCAGCGGCATTGTTATAGGTAGGCATCAGTACACATGCCTTATGCTTTATAAAATCTGCCTCGTAAAGCGGTTGCCGGTTATCCATGGTTGACTTTCCGAGATGCGAAACTATCTCTTTAATTGGTTTTCGCAATCTTTGAGTTTGCGGGTTATGGCCTCGCGTTCGTCTTTAGTGGCTACTTCAAGTGCAAGCGCCTGGCGATAGTAACTGATAGCCGGCTTGTACCAGCGATGCTCGCGGCAGTAATCACCTGCAATTCGGTAGGCATCGTAATAATATGGATTGCTGTGAACAGTTTGAGCCGTGTCAACGGGTTTGCCTTGCAGCAGCGCCAGTTTGTTGGCCCTGAAGTCGAGAAACTGGCGGTATTCGGAAGTGGTTATGAAGCTGTCGGCAGGTATATTGCGCACGGTATCCGCTACGTCTATATCTTGCGCCAGGCCATTCAAAGCAAACACCTTCCGAAGATCGTAGCAGACGTAGGAGCCGAGCTGCCAGGGTTCAGTACTGATCCAGGCCCTCAGGCTGTCGGGTTGAAAGATGATGGAATGGTGGGCAATAAGCTGGTTGATCGCCTTCTCATTACCGTTACCGATGTTGGCATTGTTCAGCCCGCGGCGGTCGCGAAGTATGCCGGCCATCTTCTCCGGCGTAAGTGGGTAGTTGGCAGCCATCAGCTGTTGCAGGCGTTGGTAGCGGTATACAGATGCGCTTTTGTCCATCTGCTCCATGTTAAGCTCCTGGACTTTTAGCTTGTCGCTCTGGTAGTGATTGGTGCATTGGATATTGTCGCCCAGCGGGTCGTAAACAGCAAGTTCTTTCGGTGTTTTCTCGATCACTACAGCCTTGTGGTCAGCAGCACTGCCTACAAGAAAGCTTTCCGAGACGAACATCTTGCGGCGCTTTGCTATCTCAATGGCTTCGGTAATGTTAGACGCATATTGAAGCACTTCACGCGCTACCAGCGATACTGGCGTAGCGGCGCCAAAGGGAATATCGGAACGTGCGGCATTGATGGTAACTGTAAGACCTTTTTCATTCATGCCGGATACCACACCTGTAAAACCGCCCCAGGTCACAGACATAAAGCGATAACCTTTATCAGGCTTATTAAAGGAAACGATCTTGTTATGAGCAAACCTGTCACCCACCCAGAAATCGAAATTGCGGCCTATGAGCATAGATCCGTTATCGGTCTTATCGCCCCAGGCACCGAAGGACGTACAGCCTACCAGCATCATGTTCTGAAGGGCGTGACCAATATCATGCGCGGCATGGTAATTCAGTATGCGCGCGTAGTTGTTGCCTATCCAATTGAAAGAATCAGCTGCAGCCCGCGATACACCGTAGATCTCAGCCTTGTATTCATCTGTCACATGGTCGGGCAGGTCACGGTTCAAAAACCCAACGAAGTACTTCAGGAACTTCAGATAGCTTTCCGAAGGTATCATCTGCCTGATCTGTTCCGTGAACGCTATCTCCTGCTCCACTATCAGCGACTGCGACAATTTGCCGTTGATGATCCCGCGTTCGTAAGGCGCTCCGGCCACATACATTTCGTAGAGGCCGTGCCGGTTTTGCCTGATCCAGTTCTCGTTGATGGTGTACAAACCGCCTGCAACGTGGGTAGTGTGAAGAGCAGACGCAGGACTGTCACCCAGCTTTGGTGGCTCGATGTCAGAAACACTCCATACATATATACAGAAAACAATAAGAATAAACAGGAAGATGCCCAGGCAGGTAGCCAGCCATTTGAACGCCTTCGTCAGCAGTCGCATGGCTGCAAAGGTAGGCTGGAATTGCCAATCAGGAATTTGTTATTCGTTAAAACCTATGATATTAAATGAACCATTACTTTTGAAGCCTGTTAGTACTACCATATGCACTTACTTCTGACCAATATCAAGCAGCTTTGCCAGGTGGAGACCGGCACCGAACGAAAACCACTCGTAAAGGGCGCGGCCATGCGGGTTCTTCCGTCCATAGACAATGCCTGGTTGTTCATCGAAAATGGCAAAATCCACAGCTTCGGACGCATGTCTGAGCCGCCTGCTGTAGCGGCCAACGACGTGATGGACATGAGCGGCCACACCATATTACCCGCCTGGTGCGACTCGCATACACACCTGGTGTTTGCTGCACCACGGGAAAAAGAGTTTGTGGACAGGATCAATGGCCTGAGCTATGAGGAAATAGCCCGCCGTGGCGGCGGCATCCTGAACTCTGCCCGGAAGTTGAATGAGACCGACGAAGCAGAACTATACGACCAGAGCCTGCTGCGCCTGCACGAAGTCATGGCCAAGGGCACCGGCGCTATAGAGATCAAGAGCGGTTACGGACTGAATACAGAAGCGGAATTGAAGATGCTGAGAGTTATCCGGAAACTAAAGGAGAACACGCCAATACCTATTAAAGCGTCTTTCCTGGCTGCACATGCCTACCCGTTGGAGTACAAGCAGGACCACGAAGGATATTTGAAACTCATAATTGAAGAAATGCTGCCACGGGTTGCAGACGAGGGTCTGGCTGATTATATGGATGTATTCTGCGAGGAAGGCTTCTTCAGCGTTGCTGACACCCAGCGCCTGTTGGAAGCGGGCTGGAAATATGGTCTCAAACCCAAGATACACGCTAACCAGCTCCATTATTCCGGCGGTGTTGAGGTAGGTGTCCAACATAATGCAGTCAGCGTTGACCACCTGGAATGTGTTGGTGATAAGGAGATAGCTGTTCTGAAAGCCGGCAATACGATGCCAACGCTCCTACCCGCCGCCGCCTTCTTCCTTGGTATCCAGTACCAGCCGGCCCGCAAGATCATCGATGCCGGGCTCCCGGTATGCCTGGCCACTGATTATAATCCCGGCTCCTGTCCATCAGGAAGCGTGCCTTTCCTGTTGACACTAGCGTGTACCCAGCTGAAAATGACGCCTGAAGAGGCGATAAATGCTGTAACGCTTAACGGCGCGGCCGCCCTGGAACTACAGGACGAGATCGGCACTATTGCTGAAGGTAAACGAGCTAATCTTATAATAACCAAGCAGATACCTTCGTTAGCTTACATACCCTACGATTTTGGAAATAATACTGTTGAGAAAATGATCATCAACGGCAGTTTTCTTTAAAATCGAAGAGATTTTGAAAGATTTTGAGTGATTTTGAAGCAATTTTTGCTGAATTTTTAAATTTTTTGCCGGATTTCGGTTTTTGCCTTTAATGATTACTTTTGCAGTCCGCATAAAAAACTTTTATGGCTACAACAGCAGATATCAGAAACGGCATGATCATCAAATTGGATGGCAGCCTTTATTCAGTAGTAGAATTCGGTCAGAACAAAACAGCCCGTGCAGCCGCCAAGGTATGGGCAAAACTTAAAGGCGTAGACAACAGCCGTTCTATAGAACATACCTGGAACTCGGGCGATAATATTTACCCGGTACGAGTAGAACGCCGCCCTTACCAGTTCCTTTATAAAGACGAAAGTGGTTTTAACCTGATGGATACTGCCAGCTTTGAACAGATCGTTCTGCCTGAATCAAGCATTGAGCGTTCAGAGCTTTATAAAGATGGCCAGGAGTGCTTCGTGTTGGTAAACACGGAAACCGAGCAGCCGATGAGCGTAGA
Source organism: Flavipsychrobacter sp. (assembly GCA_021156265.1). Lineage (GTDB taxonomy): Bacteria > Bacteroidota > Bacteroidia > Chitinophagales > Chitinophagaceae > Polluticoccus. The sequence continues at coordinate 15,230 of JAJNBR010000019.1, read as the reverse complement.
ACTGCCTCCTAACGTGGTATTACTTGTCACTTATTCTGAGCCGGGTCTGAAAGGCGATACAGCTACCCGCACGCTGAAGCCGGCAACTGTTGAAACCGGTGCTACTGTAATGGTTCCTTTGTTTGTTGATGCGGACGAGCTGATACGTGTGGATACCAAAACGGGCGCATATATAGAGCGCGTAAAACAATAATCTTACCCATAGTTCACTCTAAAAAATTCCACATGGAATATAAACAGATACAAGAGCTGATCAAAGCGATTAATAAGTCGAACATCAGCGAACTGAGCATTGAAGAAGGCGATTTCAAGATCACCATCAAACAAGCTCAAAGTGTAAGTGAAACACAATTTGTAGCCGTTCAGGGACCTGCAATGCCGGCTATGCATATGGCTCAGCCAATGGCTCAACAAGCTTTACCAGCTGCACAACCTGCAGCTCCTGCAGCAGCAGCTCAGGCAGCTCCCGCAGCTAACGACAAACTGCTGACCATAAAATCGCCCATGATCGGTACATTCTACCGCAGCCCGGGCCCTGACAAGCCATCTTTTGTCAATGTAGGCGACGAGGTGAAGCAAGGCCAGGTTATCTGCATCATCGAAGCAATGAAACTGTTCAATGAGATAGAAAGCGAAATCAGTGGCAAGATCGTTAAGGTACTGATCGATGATGCATCGCCGGTAGAATATGATCAGCCCCTGTTCCTGGTTGAACCTGCATAATCAAACTAAAATGTAAGTGCAAAATGTAATGAGCTCTCTATGTTGATCGCATTGCATTTTGCATTCTTTTTTACATTTTAATTTTTTCATTTTTAACTAGAAAATGTGTTTAAAAAAATACTCATAGCCAACCGCGGAGAGATCGCCTTACGTATCATTCGTACTTGCCGCGAGATGGGCATTAAAACTGTAGCAGTTTATTCTACTGCAGATAAAGATAGCCTGCACGTGCGTTTTGCTGATGAAGCAGTATGCATAGGCAAACCACAGGGTGTGGATTCATACCTGAATATACCACACATCATGGCAGCAGCAGAGATCACCAACGCTGATGCTATCCATCCCGGTTACGGCTTCCTGGCCGAAAACGCCGGTTTTTCTGAGATCTGTGCACAATACAATATCAAATTTATCGGCCCGACTCCCGAAATGATCAGGAGGATGGGAGATAAGATGACTGCCAAGGAAACCATGATCGCTGCAGGCGTTCCCTGCATCCCGGGTTCAGGCGGCTTACTTGAAAGTGTAGAGCAGGCGGTAAGCCAGGCTAATGAAATGGGTTATCCCATCATCCTGAAAGCCACTGCCGGCGGTGGTGGTAAAGGCATGCGTGTAGTTTGGCAGGAATCCGAGATCGAGCGTGCTTATGATACAGCAAAGGCTGAAGCCGGTGCGGCATTTAAAAATGACGGCATCTATATGGAGAAGTTCATTGAAGAACCCCGCCATATCGAGATACAGATCGCCGGTGATCAGTTTGGTACGGTATGTCACCTCAGCGAACGCGATTGCTCTATCCAGCGCCGTCACCAGAAGCTGGTCGAAGAATCACCTTCGCCATTTATGACACCGGAATTACGCCAGGCAATGGGTGATGCAGCGATCAAGGCTGCTTCAGCGATCAACTACGAAAGTGTTGGTACCATTGAGTTCCTCGTAGATAAGCACCGTAATTTCTACTTCATGGAAATGAATACCCGTATCCAGGTAGAGCATGGCGTAACCGAAGAAGTGATCAACTACGACCTGATCAAAGAACAGATCAAGATCGCGGCAGGAGTTCCTATCAGCGGGCGCAACTACGAGCCGGAAATGCATGCGATCGAATGCCGTATCAACGCAGAAGATCCATACAACGATTTCCGCCCGAGCCCCGGCAAGATAACAGTATTGCATACACCGGGTGGCCATGGTGTCCGTATCGACTCTCATATTTACGCCGGTTACACTATCCCACCCTACTACGATTCGATGATCGCTAAAGTAATAGCAGTGGCACAAACACGCGAGGAGGCCATAAACACAATGGAACGCGCGTTGAGCGAATATGTTATCGAAGGCGTAAAAACCACGATACCTTTCCACATTCAACTGATGAAAGACGAAAATTTCAGGAAGGGAAATTTCACAACCAAGTTCATTGAATCTTTCAACCTGGTTTAGATCATTGAATACAAAAATATTTAAAGACATAGCAAAGAGCTATGTCTTTAATTTTTCATAGATGATATTACGCTAATCATTTACTTTTGCGGCATGAAAAAAACATTGCTGATCACCGGCGGCGCAGGATTTATCGGATCACACGTGGTCAGGCTATTTGTCAACAAATACCCTGACTATAAGATCGTTAATCTGGACCTGCTAACCTATGCAGGCAATCTTGAAAATCTGAAAGACATTGAAAACGCTCCGAACTATGTTTTTGAGCGTGCTGATATATGTGATGCGTCTGCCATGAACGCTTTGTTTGAGCAATATCAATTTGATGGTGTCATTCACCTTGCTGCTGAAAGCCATGTCGATCGTTCAATAACCGATCCCAACGCTTTTGTCCAAACCAATGTAATGGGCACGGCGAACCTGCTCAATGCAGCTCGTGCACTTTGGAAAGGAAACTACGAAGGCAAACTGTTTTATCACGTGTCCACAGACGAAGTATATGGTTCTTTGGGCGATACAGGATTCTTTTTAGAGACCACACCATACGATCCGCAATCTCCTTACTCTGCTTCCAAAGCGGCGTCCGACCATCTTGTTCGTGCATATGGCAACACTTATCACATGCCATTTGTTATTAGCAACTGCTCGAACAATTACGGCCCTAACCAGTTTCCTGAAAAGCTGGTACCCTTGTTTATCAACAACATTGTTACTAATAAGCCACTTCCTGTTTACGGTGACGGTAAATACACCCGTGACTGGCTTTACGTTGTAGACCATGCGAGAGCAATTGATATGGTGTATCACAATGGCAAAAATGGCGAGACCTACAACATCGGCGGCTTTAATGAATGGCAAAACATCGAGCTTATTAAGCTGATGTGCGAGAAGATGGACGAAAAGCTGGGCCGGGAGCCCGGTGCTTCAGCACAACTCATTACATACGTAAAGGACAGGCCCGGCCACGACCGCCGCTACGCAATTGATGCAACGAAAATCAATAAAGAGCTGGGTTGGGCGCCTTCCGTGACATTTGAAGAAGGATTAAGCCTGACAATTGACTGGTATCTTAGCAATGAAGAGTGGTTGAACCATGTCACATCAGGCGACTATCAAAACTATTATTCATCACAATACGCACAGAGATAATGAAAGGTATTGTTCTAGCCGGCGGGTCCGGTACACGCCTATACCCGCTTACCATAGCCGTAAGCAAGCAACTGATGCCGGTTTATGACAAACCGATGATCTATTATCCCCTATCCACACTAATGCTTGCGGGGATAAAGGATATATTGATCATCACAACTCCGGAAGACCAGGCAGGTTTTAAAAAACTGCTGGGCGATGGCAGCCAGGTTGGTTGCAAGTTTGAATATGTTGCACAGCCACGCCCTGAAGGACTGGCCCAGGCTTTTATACTGGGTGCAGATTTTATTGGAAACGATTCTGTAGCATTGGTGCTGGGAGATAATATTTTTTATGGTTCGGGCATGGGAACTCTGCTTGAGCAAAAGATAAATCCGGAGGGCGCAGTGGTTTTTGCCTACCAGGTTCGAGACCCCGAAAGGTATGGTGTAGTGGAATTTGATGCCAACAACAAGGTTTTGAGTATCGAAGAGAAACCAACGCAACCAAAATCAAATTTTGCCGTGCCGGGTTTGTATTTCTACGATAACGAGGTTGTTGCTATCGCTAAGGCGATGAAACCCTCCTCACGCGGGGAACTGGAAATTACCGACGTAAATAAAATATACCTCGAAAAGGGCAAGCTTGAAGTCGGTGTACTGGACAGGGGTACAGCATGGCTTGATACGGGAACTTTCGATTCGTTGCAAGAGGCTGGGCAATTCATCGAAGTAATTGAGAAAAGACAAGGCTTAAAAGTCGGCTGTATAGAAGAGGTGGCTTACCGTAAAGGGTTTATTGAAAAAGCCCAACTTAAAGTGCTGGCAGAAAAATATATGAAAAGTGGATACGGCAGTTATCTTGCTTTGATCGCCGAGGAAGGAAGATAATCGTTCGTGTAAAAAATAAGAGGTTTAAATTCGCATCCCGCTGTCGAGGCGGGATTTGCTTTGAAAAAATATGATAACACTAGTTCTGATACCGATTATCTCTGCATTTATTGGTTGGTTCACCAACTGGATAGCTATTAAAATGTTGTTTCACCCGAAGGAACCAAAGAAGATACTGGGTGTCACTTTCCACGGTATCTTCCCTAAAAGGCAGAGGCAATTTGCAGAAAAGCTGGGTGTGCTTGTAGCTTCGGAGCTTATACATTTCGACGAGATCGCGGCTAAGCTAAAAGACCCGGCGCAGCTTAAAGAATTAGAGCCGGTCATCAGCAACCATCTAGACACCTTTCTGCAGGTAAAGCTGAAGGAAAAGCTGCCTGTTATCTCCATGTTCGTCGGCGAAGGCACAATGGGGAAGATAAAGGAAGGCATGATGGAAGAAATTGAAGTGCTTTTACCTGAAATTATTGAAAAATATACAGATTCGCTCAGTCACAAGATTGATGTTCAACACATGGTCACCGAGAAAGTTGCCAATTTCTCTTCTGACAAACTGGAGGATATCCTAAACGCAATAATGAAGAAAGAATTTTTCTTTGTAGAAGTGATAGGTGGTGTGCTAGGCTTCGTTATAGGCTTGGTTCAGGTCCTTTTGACCCTTATGGGACAGTAGCTATATTTCAATTACCGGAATATGTTGTCTGGTATAGGTAAATCATATGCAAATGCATCAATATCTTCTTGACTAGCAGCGTTTCAAATGCTAAATTCGTAATTGATTGATATTCGTGCCTGATGTTATTTAATTCTTTTGAATTTCTCCTGTTCTTTCCGGTAGTGACATTCATCTATTTTTTGCTACCGCATAAATACCGCTGGTTTCATTTATTGGCTGCCAGCTGTTATTTCTACATGGCGTTCATACCTGTGTATGTACTCATCCTCTTCTTCACCATTATCATTGACTACTTCGCGGGTATTTTAATTGAAAATGCCGGGGGCAGGAAAAGGAAATGGTGGTTGATAATGAGCCTGATAGCCAATATCGGGGTCCTTGCGTATTTTAAGTACTACAACTTCTTTATCGACAATATTAATGCTGCTTTCGGTCTTAAGGAATCAGAGGCTCTGCCGTTCTTAAGTATTATCCTGCCTATCGGTTTGTCTTTCCACACTTTCCAGGCTATGAGTTATACCATCGAGGTATACAGAGGCACACAAAAAGCTGAACGACATTTGGGCATTTATGCGCTTTACGTCATGTTTTACCCGCAGCTGGTCGCGGGCCCTATCGAACGGCCGCAGAATGTTTTACACCAGTTTTACGAAAAACACAAGTTTGAATATGCCAATGCTGTAAAAGGATTACGGCTAATATTATGGGGCCTTATTAAAAAAGTTGTCATCGCCGACAGGCTTGCCAGTTATGTAAACCCTGTCTTTAATGACCCCCACGACCAATCTGCCGTTATGTTGGGAATTGCAGCCGTTTTCTTTGCGTTCCAGATATTCTGCGACTTCTCCGGTTATTCTGATATTGCGCTGGGAACAGCAAGAGTTATGGGATTCAAACTCATGACGAATTTCAATAAACCTTATCATGCAAGGAGCATCTCTGAATTTTGGAAACGTTGGCACATATCGTTATCGACCTGGTTCAGGGACTATTTATATATCTCACTGGGAGGCAACCGGGTTTCGCTGCCAAGGATCTATTTCAACTTGTTTTTTGTATTCCTCGTCAGTGGATTCTGGCACGGGGCCAACTGGACTTTTATAGTTTGGGGAGCCTTACATGGTTTTTATCTTGTATTCGGTATGTTGACGAAGGACGCTCGCAACTTGTTTGCCAATAAAATTGGTATAACACGAATTAAATGGCTTAACAACACGTTAAATACCGTCAGCACCTTTACGCTCGTAACCATTGCATGGATATTCTTCAGAGCAAACAATGTTGCCGATGGATTGTTCATTGTTAAAAAACTGGCTTTAATACCGTCTGAGGTCGCGAAAGTAATTGCAACAAAAAAGCTCGCTTTTTTAAATCTACCTCGTTTAGACTATTTAGCCTACAGCGTATTACTTATTATCTTTTTGGAGGTTGCTCACGTACTTAATGTCAGGTATGACCTGGATAATACATTCGAAAACAAACCGGCGTACGTGCGCTGGGGATTGTACTACGCGGGATTAGCAGCTTTTTTCTTTTTCGGTGTATTTGAACAGTATCAATTTATATATTTCCAGTTTTAGATGAAAAAGTTTGTTGTAAAGCTTGTACTGATCTCTTTGCCGGTGTTTATTATGCTGGCTGTTTACTTTTATAAAGACCCCAACAAAACGCTGTATTACTACGATCGGTTCTATCAGTCAGAGAAGCACTACAATTCCGTTTCATTGAATCGCGACTACATTTCAACAGAAACCTTTTTAAGAAACAGCAAAAAAATCAATTACGATTCTTACATCCTGGGAAGCTCACGGTCGATGTCGTATGATACCAGGGTTTGGGAACAATATATCAGTCATGGCAAATGCTTTCATTTTAATGGTTGGAATGAAGGCGTTTATGGCGTAGAAAAAAAACTGAAATTCCTGTCGGAAAGGAAACAACCGATCCGGAATGTAATTATTGTTCTGGATAACGAACTCCTCTTGCGGACCGAAAATGGCGAAGGTATAGAGCGCAAGCATCCTTTGGTATCTGGGGAGTCACGACTCATGTTTCAACTGCACATGTTGAGGTCCTTTTTCGACGTTCCCTTTCTTCGGGAATATTTATACTTTGTTTTTAGCGGGAGTCTTCCAAAAGATGCATTTTATATCGACGATTTCTATAAAACTTATGACTCTGTCACCAATGAGATAAAAACACCACTGGCACTTCAGCAATACCTTGAAACTAAAGCGGATTCCTATTATGTTGCGAAACCATTTTACGAACGAGACCAGGAAGTAAAATACCACCCTCGCGCCGTCACCAAGCCGGAACAGATCCAAATGTTGGAGAGTATCAGGGACATCCTGAAAAAAAACAACACAAATTATAAGATCGTGATCAATCCTCTTTATGACCAAAGAAAAATCGACACAAACGATCTGAGCCTACTCTGCAGTTTGTTTAACAAAAAGAACGTATTTGACTTTTCCGGCCAAAACGACCTTACTCAGACTAAATTCAACTATATTGATTTTTCACACTATAAGCCATGTGTGGCAGCTGAAATAATGGACAGGATTTATGCCGATGACAGACGGAATTCGAGTCAGAAGTCACGAGTAGCTGAAGTAGCTGATGATTCTTCCCACACCAGAGGTACCAATACCTATTAACGGTCAGCGACGTTTATGAGCATAAACGTTTGATTGAGGTTGGTTTGCAGTTCTCTATAGAAACTGCCGGGCTATTGATCCAACATATTGAAGACCAATATTGACCAATATCAGTTTTCTATTATTGTAAAAGCTGGTTTATGTCGTATTTTTGAAACCAAATTGTGACTAATGCCGCATTACTATTCGCTTGGCAATATTCCTCATAAGCGTCATACTCAGTTTCGTAGACCGGACGGGAAACTTTATTCAGAACAACTTTTCAGTACGGAAGGCTTTTCTTCAGATTATTCGCTGTTATACCACATCTACCCTCCCACTCAGATCATCAGGGTCGAGGAACCAATTGATGTAAAGCCGAAAGCCGCCCATGATAATATACTCAAGCACAGGAGTTACCAGGGCTTTAACGTGAAGCCGGCGGCAGATTATCTTGATAGCCGAAAGATCGTTTTGTTTAACAGCGATGTGCAATTAAGTTTAGCTGCCCCCCAAGGTGGAACTACAGACTATTTCTACAAAAACGCCGATGCTGACGAAGTTATCTTTATACATGAAGGTACCGGTACCTTAAAAACTCAGTATGGCAAGATACCATTTGGGTATGGCGACTATGTCGTAGTACCCCGCGGCACCATCTACCAGATCGAATTCAATACCCCGGACAACAGGGTGCTGGTTATAGAATCATTCGGACCTATCAGTTTCCCTAAGCGATATTTAAGCCGCTACGGTCAATTGCTGGAGCATGCGCCATTCTGCGAACGCGATATTCGCACACCGCAGGATCTCGAAACTATCGACCAGACAGGCGAATTCCTGATAAAGGTGAAGAAGAAAGGACTGCAGTATAACTTCTGGTATGCCAATCACCCGTTTGATGTAGTAGGCTGGGATGGCTGTGATTATCCCTATGCCATCAGCATTCATGATTTCGAGCCCATCACAGGCCGTGTTCACCAACCACCACCAGTGCATCAGACTTTCGATGGACACAACTTTGTGATCTGTTCGTTTGTACCAAGGGTTTACGACTATCACCCGGATTCCATTCCTGCTCCGTATAATCACAGCAATATAGATAGCGATGAAGTATTGTATTATGTGGATGGCGATTTTATGAGTCGCAAACATGTTACACGAGGAATGATCACCCTGCACCCGGCCGGTATACCGCATGGACCACATCCGGGCGCTGTTGAAAAAAGTATAGGTGCAAAAGAAACCAAAGAACTTGCAGTAATGGTGGATACCTTCCATCCTTTATTTATGACACAGGATGCACAGTCCATCGAAGATCAGAACTATGTGATGAGCTGGGCGGAATAATTTTTTGATCCTATTAAACAAGAAAAGAAATGGAACAATTAACAGTAAGCGACAAAATGAAGCAGGCCCAGGATTTCCTGCCGATCAATGGTACTGACCATATTGAGATGTATGTAGGGAATGCCAAACAGGCTGCCCATTTCTACAAGACCGCTTTCGGCTTCCAGTCGCTGGCATATGCAGGTCCTGAAACAGGAGTACGCGATACTGCATCCTATGTCCTTCAACAGGGCAAAATACGGTTGGTGCTAACAACTGCCCTAAGATCTGGCCATCCTGTGGCTGAGCATGCATTCAAGCATGGTGATGGTGTAAAAATACTGGCACTGTGGGTGGACGATGCTTATAAAGCTTTTGAAGAAACCACCAAACGTGGCGCTAAAGTTTACATGGAGCCTGTAACAAAAACCGATGAACACGGTGAGGTGCGTATGGCAGGTATCTACACCTATGGCGAAACTGTTCACTTGTTTGTTGAAAGGAAGAATTATAATGGTCTGTTCCTGCCTGGTTATAAAGCCTGGAATAGCGCCTATAATCCTGAGGATGTTGGCCTGCTTTATGTGGACCACTGCGTGGGTAACGTGGGTTGGAACCGCATGAATGAAACAGTAAAGTGGTACGAAGATGTAATGGGTTTCAGTAATATCCTGACCTTTGACGATAAGCAGATCACCACTGAATACTCAGCTCTTATGAGTAAGGTGATGAGCAATGGAAACGGTTACGTAAAGTTCCCGATCAATGAACCTGCGGAAGGCAAGAAAAAATCGCAGATCGAAGAATACCTTGAGTTTTATGAGGGTGAAGGTGTACAGCATATTGCTGTGGCCACAAGTGATATCATCGCGACCGTGCGTAAACTAAAAGCACGCGGCGTAGAATTCCTCGATACACCGGACAGTTATTATGAAGATCTGTTTGCCCGTGTCGGTAAAATAGATGAAGACGTCGCCCCATTGCATGAACTGAAGATACTGGTAGACCGCGACGAAGAAGGATACCTCTTGCAGATCTTCACTAAGCCTATTGAAGACAGACCTACCCTTTTCTTTGAGATCATTCAGCGAAAGGGCGCAAAAAGCTTCGGCGCAGGTAACTTTAAAGCTTTATTCGAGTCCATAGAACGCGAACAGGAAAAACGCGGCAATTTATAATTGTTACAACAATGTCATATACAAAAGCCTCTAAAATAAATTTAGAGGTTTTTTGCTTTTTGCAAACCATTGCACAAAACATATGGTCTTATAATTGAACCTATTTCTTAACTATAAATCGTAAAACTTATGAGGAACCTTTTACTTACCGCGCTGCTGTGCACTTCAGCAATTGCAGCAAATGCCCAATGTTCTGTCCAGGCAAATTTTAGTGCCACAGCTGGAAGCGTACCACAGCAGGTCGTATTCTCGAATACTACCACAGTAACTAATCAGCCATCCAACTCGTTGCGTACCAATGTACTTCGTTTCTGGAATGGAGGTACTGCCGCTATTGGTAACTCAAGTACGACTGTTACCTTGCCGTCGTGCGGAACTCAAAACGTTACACTTATTGTGAAGGTGATAGATAGTACCTCGATGCAGGTATTATGTATTGACTCGGTTACAAAAAGTGTGAATGCTGTTTGCCCTCCCTGTTACGCCACTATCACAAAAGTTAATGGCTCCAACGGAGCGGTCACCTTTACTGCCAACAATGCTGCCAGTACGCCGGGAGTAACGTATACCTGGTATTTCGGCGATGGTTCTTCAGCCACGGGGTCTCCGGTTACGCACAGTTATCAGGCCAATGGCATGTATACTGCCAAACTGATCACCCACTCAAGTTCCGTTCCTTGCACCGATTCGACGACGGTATCTGTTGCCATTACTAACATCATTGTTCAATCTTGCCAGAGTTTTGTCTCTAAGACCTATGGTACGAATGGTGCCGTAACCTTCACCGCAAGTACAAGCGGTGGCAATTCTGGCAAAACATATACCTGGCAATTTGGGGACGGCACTTCCGGTACCGGCAACCCGATTACCCATACATATCCCACAAACGGTGGGTATTTGATAAAGTTGGTTACACAATCGGTTTCAATTCCCTGCACCGACTCTTCGTATACTACCGCGCAAATCTCTAACAAGCAAGGACCGTGTGCCACAACAATTTCCCCATCAACGGGTAGCAATGGCGTTGTAACCTTTACGGCCAATACTCCGGGCGGTAGCGGCATGACTTACAACTGGAAGTTTGGCGACAATACAACGGGCACAGGCTCACCGGTCACGCACACTTATGCTCCGGGCACATACTATGTAAAACTGGCGGCCTCTTCTTCCACCAGCCAATGCCTCGATTCTGCATTTGCTACGGTGACAATTTCAGCCCCTCCTCCATCACCTGCTAACATCTCAGGACTGATCATTGGTGATAGCACTTCTTTGGACACTTTCAAAGTGTGGCTGATACAGTTCGACTCTGCCACCAATACGCTGTATGCCGTAGATTCTACCATCGCTACCAACAACCTTTTGAGCTATGCGCAATACACCTTTATCAATAAACCAAGTGGCACTTATCGTGTTAAGGCTCACCAGCTCGACGGTCCTTCAAGCGGAACGGGTTTTCTCCCTACTTACCATTATAACAGCCTTTACTGGAATACAGCTACCGTTTTCTATTACAATTCTTTCGGGACGACGGTCAACAAGCATATCCTTATGCAATCCGGAACAGTGACCTCCGGCCCCGGATTCATTGGTGGTAATGTGACCCTCGGAGCTAATAAGGGAACCAGTAATGGCATCCCCGGGCAGCTGATGTTCCTGCGAGACAATACCGAAAAAGTGATCGCGATGACGTATACGGACAGCAACGGAGATTACTTGTTTTCGGATCTGCCGCTGGGCACTTACAGCATTTATCCCGAAGAAGGTGGATATGCAACAACACCGGCCACGATAACACTTACAGGTATCATCAAAGGCAGCCATAACGTGCATTTCGAAAAGCATGATGTAATGCAGGTAATTGTACCTAAACCAACGTCTGTAGCAGATCTCAGCAGCACCAGTACATTCAGCGTCTATCCAAACCCTACAAGCGGTGTTTTATACCTTGAGCTGGGCGCATCCATTAAGAACGCTACTGTTAGCATTTCAGACATCACCGGTAGAAATGTGTACAGGCAATCGCTTTCAGCTGGCGGCAGGAACGGTATCAATGTATCTCACCTGCGTGCAGGTCAATACCTGATAACCGTTGACGCTGACGGCAGATCAAATACTCAAAAATTACTACTCGACAAGTAATAAAAACATCTTAATATGTAAGGAGAAAGGAGGCAATTTATTGCCTCTTTTTTCATGCGTTTTAAGAAAACTTTTTCAAAGAGAAAATCTAACTTTGTATAGGTTCGGGCCATTTCAAACGGCTCGTTCCGGGAACATTTAACCAGGATACTATGATGAGATCAGGAAAGCTGTTACGCAGTTTAACGATGGGTGCCTTTGCGGTGTTTGCATCTGTTATTTCTTATGGCCAGGACGACGTCCAAACCTTCCGCAATTTCCAGTTTTCTTTCAACCGGGTTTCGCAGGCATGGACGAAGACCAATGATACGTTGCAGAAGGCGTTCAAACAGCAAGGATTAGCGTTCCCTCCATCCGATATCTACATCCGCAGCTTCAAAGCCCAGAACGAAATGGAGCTATGGGCCCGCGATAACGATACCGCTGAATATAAACTTGTTAAGAACTACCGTATCTGCGCATTGTCGGGTATTCTTGGTCCTAAACGCGTAGAAGGCGATCGCCAGGTACCTGAAGGCTTTTACTTCATTGAAGATTTCAACCCCAAAAGCGATTTTCACCTGTCCATGCTGCTGAACTATCCCAACTACTCTGATATGGTATTGGGCGATAAAGCAAAGCCCGGTGGTGATATCTACATTCACGGTGGCTGTGTAACCGTAGGTTGCATGCCTATGACCGATGGCGTGATACAAGAACTTTATACACTTTGCCTGAATGCCAAGCTTTCGGGCCAGACATATATCCCGGTTCATATTTTTCCAACCAGGTTTACTAAAACGGGTCTCAACTTCCTGGGCAGTGCTTATGCTGGCGATGACGCTAAGCAGCGCTTCTGGGTGAACCTGAAAGCCGGTTACGACTATTTTGAACGGCATCACCGCATCCAGCCCGTGATGTATACGCCCGATGGCAAGTACGTACTTTCGAACAACTAAGGCATTTTGACGGTTTATCCATATTTTTGCGCCGTCATTCGATTCTATGCATAAACTCATTTTCAACAGCAATGCCTTTAGATTTACCGGCGTTGCTGTTGTTTTATTTATAGTTAGCCTGCTCATCTCGTGCGAAAAGGACGTTAACATTAAACTCGACGATGGTCAATCCAGCCTTGTAGTTGAAGGCAGTATCGAAACCGGTCAGCCTCCTTTTATTTTGCTCACGAAGTCCCTTGGGTACTTTGCCAAAATAGACCTTCAAACCTTGCAGAATAGCTTTGTACACGGCGCAGTAGTGACACTTTCGGATGGGACGCGGACCGTGAAACTGAGAGAATATTCGTTCGACACAACCGGCGCAGGCACCTCCTCGTTCAGTTTTTATTCCATCGATACATCTTCCTTTACCAACTTTATGTTTGGGGAAAATGAAAAATACTATACGCTCACAATAGAGTTCGAAGGCAAAACCTATACTTCCACCACCAAAATACCGACGCCAACAAAGCTTGATTCGGTGATAACCGACATTCCGCCGTTCATCCCTGAGAATAATCCTGACGTCCGTTTTATCAAGGTATTCTTCAAAGAGCCGGATACCATCGGCAACCATGTGCGCTACTTTACCAGCCGCAACGGGCAGCGTTTTTACCCCGGGCTTAACTCTGTTTATTCTGACGAGTTCATTAACGGGACCTATTTTCAAACGCCCCTTTCCGGCGGAGAGGATAGAAACACTACGGTGGGACGGGACAGCCTCGGTTTTTTCTACCCAGGCGATACGGTGGTGCTTAAGTGGGCAGCTATCGATAAAGCCGTTTACGATTTCTACAGTACATTCGAGTACGCTATAGGTACGCTGGGCAGCCCGTTTGCCACACCCATTAGTGTTAAAAGCAATATCAGTAATGGCGCCCTCGGCGTATGGGCCGGGTACGGCACCATTCTCGATACGGTAGTTATTAAGTAGTTTTCCACGCTTATACCCGAATAAGCATTTGCTAACCCAAACACTGCGGAAATTTTCGCAATTTTGTTGTCCAGTTTTATATAAGATATCATGGCTGAAATAGAAAAAGTACATTGTCTGATCATCGGTTCCGGACCTGCCGGTTATACCGCCGCTATATATGCATCCCGCGCCAACCTGAAACCTGTACAATACCAGGGACTGCAACCGGGTGGCCAGCTCACCATCACTACCGATGTAGAGAACTACCCCGGTTATCCTGACGGCATTATGGGTCCGCAGATGATGATCGATTTTGAGAAGCAGGCACAACGCATGGGCGCCGATATCCGCTGGGGTATGGCCAGTAAGGTCGACTTCAGCAACCGTCCATACAAAGTGGAGATAGATGAAGAGAAATGGATAGAGGCCGACTCGGTGATCATAGCTACCGGCGCGTCGGCCAAATGGCTGGGACTGCCCTCTGAGCAGCGCCTGAACGGCCATGGCGTGTCTGCCTGTGCGGTTTGCGACGGCTTCTTCTTCAAAGGCCAGGAAGTGGCTATTGTGGGCGCCGGAGATACAGCCTGCGAGGAAGCACTGTACCTGTCTAAACTTTGCAGCACAGTACACATGCTGGTACGCCGCGACGAGATGCGCGCCAGCAAGGTGATGCAGCAGCGCGTGTTCAATACTCCCAACATCAAGGTATACTGGAATACAGATACCCTGGAAGTGCTGGGCGAGAACAAAGTTGACGCCATCAAAGTGCTGAACAACCAAACCAACGAAGAGTCCACCATACCTGTTAAAGCGTTTTTCGTAGCTATAGGCCACCAGCCGAACTCTGACTTGTTCAAGGGTTGGCTGGATATGGACGAGGCCGGTTACCTGATCACGCAGCCCGGTACTTCTAAGACCAATATAGAAGGCGTATTTGCCTGCGGCGACGTACAGGATAAGATATACCGCCAGGCGGTGACCGCTGCCGGCAGCGGTTGTATGGCTGCCCTGGATGCCGAGCGCTACCTGGGTGCCCTGGAGCATGCCCATATAGAGCAGCAGCAGACAACGGCATAAATCAATTTGTTGTCGTTTGTTGTCGATTTTCATGACAACTATTTGATAAGGTTTATAACTGAAAGCGGGAAGATTACTCTTCCCGCTTTTCTTTTAGCTCTTTGCTGCCTGC
>JAJNBR010000226.1 GCA_021156265.1 Flavipsychrobacter sp. | reverse complement strand
AACAACAACAACTGTAACGATATTCTTTTTACAAGCGGGAGTAAGTGGCGCATTACCAGTTCATTCTTTGGCGCAACTGCCTTATCTGCTCCATATGGTGACGGCCGTGCCAGGAATAGAGATCGGTCATTTCCCACAGCGGCACATAACGCTCATGTTCAGGATGATAATAACAACGCTCCCAGTCTTCGGGCTGCATATTGCGCAGCACCTGGCCCCAACGGCGGTGCAGGGCATGTAGTAGCGTGATAGAAACATTGACGGGAACTGAGTATACATCGGGCAACTCTGCCCAAAGCTTTTCGTCGTATGGTTTGATAACGGGATTCTCTTCGGTGAGTGCCAGCTTCAGCCGGATGTAGGCATTCATGTGACTGTCGGCTACGTGGTGTATTACCTGGTTGACGGTCCAGCCGCCCGGGCGGTAAGGAGTATCGAGTTGGTGTTCGTCGAGATTTTCGATGCAGAGGTCGAACCATTTCGGAGTTGCTTCGATGGAAGATATCCATTCGTCCTGCATTTCAGCGGGGTGTGTTTCAGGTTGCTCGTAACGGCCAATAGGGTAACGCCACTGTTCATGACTGTCGTCCATAGAAATAACAAATTGGTAATATGGCTGCAAAATTAATTTATACGGTTTTAAAAACTATCAGGTTTCATTATATTTATTTCAAATAATTACTTTGTCGCACGCACATGTTCGTAAAGAGACCGATTGCCTGAATTGCGGTGTAACCGTTGCAGGACCGTATTGCCACCATTGCGGGCAGCAAAACATTGAGCCTAAACAAAGTGCATGGCATCTCATTGTACATTTCTTCAACGACGTCACCCACTTCGACGGTAAGTTTTTCAGCTCTATAAAATACCTCATCACCAAACCGGGCTTTCTGACCGAGGAATACGTGAAAGGCCGCCGAGCCAGCTACCTCGATCCCATCCGGATGTACCTGTTTATCTCCGCGGTCTATTTCCTACTGCTGATGAGTGTGTTTAAAACACATTCTCAAGTAGTTACAGGTAGCAGGGATTCGAACAGGACCGTGATCTCCGGCGGGGACGAACACATAATAGTGAACGATCAGAGCTATGCAACCGTGTACCAGTACGACTCTGTTCAAAAAGCGCTCCCTGCTGCCAAAATGGATGGTGTCATTGAACGTTACTTCAACAGGAAACTGGTAGGGGTCAACGAGCGGTATAAGGGCAACCGGGAAGGCATGGGGCGAACATTGATGGCCAATTACTTTCACTCAGTACCCTACATGCTCTTCATCTCGCTGCCGCTCATTGCGCTGCTGTTCCAGCTTTTCTACATCCGCCGCAGCCAATTTTACTATGTTTCGCACGGCATCTTTACCATACACCTCTACTGCTTTGTGTTTATTGTGTTGATCCTTATCAATACTTCCGAGATGTTTGGCGGCTGGGGAAAGATCGCTAAGGTCATCCTTTATATATGGGGCATGGTTTACTTGTTCCTGGCCATGAAGCGGTTTTACAAACAGGGCGGATTCAAGACCTTTATCAAGTTTACCATGATCTTCTTCCTGGGCACAACGCTTATCGGCCTGCTGGCAGCTATATTCCTCATCAATTCATTCCTGAACGTAGCGTAACAAGAACGGAATTTTTATATACTCCTCTATCTGCAAGGCTTTCAGCCGAAAAAAATGTTACAAAATGTTGTTATTGTATGCGCCGTCCCCTTATAGTGTCAAAAGCTGAGGAAGAGGTATGTATATCCCGGCGTTCGTGAAATATGCTGTCAATGCTTATAAAGCCGCCCGAGTTTTCAGCAAATCCTTCGGGTTTTACGAATAACCTCCCCAAGTCATCAATACCTACTAACATCGAATCAAGCTCAAAGCGGAACATCATTGCCGGCATTTTTAGTCCTTTTGTCTTTGTATGGTCTGTAATCGAATCGGATATATCGTAGCTTACCCTAAGTATTTCAGTAGCGCTATCCCTTGCAACATGATTGGGAGAAGGAATTACCCAACGACTGTGTGTACGGGTTATACGGTATGTGCCTTTATAGTCTTTTCTGAAATCGGTTTTGGACAGGCTGAGTTTCTTGCATGACACAAAGGCTATTGCCAGCAACATAATAGATAGTAGATATTTCATCGGTATTGGTTCCATACAGGGTTTCGGGCCAAATTTTGTTACAAACTGATACTATTTCCGACGCCCGCTCAGAGTGTCCAGATATGTTACACTGGTAGATAATTCGCGCCATGCGTGAAATATGCTGTCAGGACCTATAAAGCCACCGTAGTTCGTCGAATTCGGGTTCTGCGGATCCTTATATAGTTTCCCGCTGGCGTCAACACCCACCTCCATCGAATCAAAATTGTAGCGGAACATCATTGCCGGCCTTTTTGAAGGACTGGGAGAATTGCTATAGTACACTATCGAATCTGCGATTTTATAACTCACCGTGAGTATTTCATTAGTAGTCGTATCCCAAACACTGGCGGGTCCGCCGCTCGGATGTTGTTGCTGCGTTTTTTTACGAACCACATTAAAGGTTCCTTTAAATGCTTCGCGGAAATCGGTTTGAACGATGGGCTGGACCACCGGGGGGGTGTTTTTCTTACAGGCTACAATAGTAATTGCCAGTAGCAGGAGGAGTTGTATAGATCTCATAGGTTTTGGTTGTAGTTAAAAGATGAGCAATTATGCTGCCAAATTATAGGGCGCATTGACATGAAAATGTAAAACATTTCTATATACTTCATTATCATCGCGGCTTCCAGCCGAAAAAAATGTTGCAAAATGTTGGCTGAAATGCTGAGTTTTTTCAGGCTCTTTAAAGTTCCTAACTTCAATTCAAGGGGCAAAGGCCGTTTAAAGAACTGCAGGATCATCCAATACAAATATACAACTTTTTATCCATTTAGTCAATAGAACGAAGTCATGAAGGTAGAGAACGAACTACAGCAGATACTGGATAAATACGGAATCAACGCGCATGTTGACCAACTGATGCGAATGTGGGATGATGGTACCCGCCATTACCACAGCACCACACACCTGGAAGACCTGGTGCGGATGATACGGGAAGACAAAGCCCACGGCAGCGTCAAAACTGATACGGAATACGACCAATTGATGCTGGCTGCCCTGTTTCATGATGTTGTTTACAGGCCCGGCAGGGGCGATAACGAAGAGCTGAGCGCAGCCTTCTTTCTTAAATCATGCAGCAACCCCGACGATCCTGTGTTGCTGGAAGTACACCAGGCTATACTCGATACCAAATCTCACATATCCAATTCGCAATTGTCAGCAAAGTTCAACCGGTACGATATGAATATTGTAGAGCGTGGTTATGATGAGCTATTGGCCTGGGAACGCGGGATATACGAAGAATACAAAGGTGCAGGTAAGCACGCCTATAAACTGGGCAGGCTGGCTTTTCTTAAATCCCTGCTGGAACAATATCCACACAACCGGGAGAACCTGGAAAGGCTCACCCAGTATGTGGAGAATGGGTATTGAAGAATGCGCTAGAGAATGTATCAAAAGCTTGGCTAGCCTCATGATTATTGCCATTTTCCCCACCATTTTTAACTGTTGATTAGCACCATTTTTAGTTAAATAATAGTGTGTTTTAGACCTTGTTAAAGATGTAGCATAACAGCCCTTGTGGCGTAGAATTAGTGCATCTGTGCTGAACCATTGATGATTCTTTATGAAGAAGATCATATTGAGCATGGGCCTGGCTTTGGCAGCACTTACAACGTTTAAAGCTAACATTCAGCATAAGAAGTCTGCTGCAGCGGAAGCCGCTTTCGTAGCAAAGGCGCAGAAGAAGCATCACAAAGTGAAGAAGATAAGTCCCCAGGGCGAGGAGGAGGAAGAAGAGATAGACATCAACACCGACCTTGGCTTTTACAAGGCCATTCTCAGGGAACTGGGAGTGAAAGAGACGGCGGAGAAGATCAAGTTCCTCATGGCGTGGAGGCAGGGTGAAGGTGGTAAGGCAAAGAATAATCCATTCAATACGTCGAAGCATATTCCGGGCACCGCGGACACCAAGTATAATTCGCATGGTGTAAGGAACTACCCGAATCGTAAGATCGGCCTTGATGCCACCGTGGCGACGCTAAGGTTGGCTCACTACAAGGAGATCGTTGACCTGCTGAAGAAAGATTCAGTTACAGCGATTGAGCTGGCACGTACTAAAGCACTTAAGAAATGGGGTACAGGTCCGATGGTTAAGAAGGTGCTCGCTGGTGGACGGGTGAATCCGCCGCCGATCGTTTCTTAAACAATAACTGATCTTATGTCATCGCCGGGTTTCCTGAATAGGGACCCGGCGGCATCAAGATTCATGGTGTTGTCTTCATGATAGCCAGCTTTCCGTTGCTGCCGGCAAGGAACATGAGTTTATGATCCCTGCCGGGTTTAATAACGTGGAAACCTTTTTCATCGGATAAGGGTTTCCAGTTCACTCCGTCATCAGTAGAGATGTCTATACCGGACGGGCCTAAAGCAAACATGGTCCTCGTTCTGCTTTTCTTTGCGGAATGTTCATCATCTATTCGGGCCAGGCATTCGCGGTAACCCCGTGTGGTAGTTGCCGGAGCCTGCCATGTCTTCCCTTTGTTCAGGGTATAAAAGAAGTTGGCCGTCGTCAAAGTATCGCGGCGGTAGTCACCACCTGCTATCAGCCAGTGCCATACAGTGGGGCCCATCATAACTGAATAAATCCCGGTGCTTTCAGTGCCTGCCAGCATAGGTGTGGGTATGCTGCGCCAGCTTCGGCCCCTGTTGCGCGACAGGAACAGTCTCGATGTTTTGCCACCTGTAGCAATTAACACAGCCCTATCCCAGAGACAGCTAATACTGGTGCCACTTGCAGCAAACGAGGCTTCACCTTTGTTCATCTTAGGGCCTTTGCGCTCTTTCCATGACATGCCGCCGTCTTTGGTATAAAGCAGCAGCATACGGCCGTCGATGGGATCGCCATGAATGATACCCTGCTTCTTACCCGAGATATTCCAATACCCGAAGGGCTTACCCCAGAAGTCTATACCATCAAAAAAAGCCGCGCTATCCGTATTCTCGTATACCTTCTTCCAGCTGGCACCACCATCGCCGGTACGGAGGATATAGGCAGGGCTGCCTGCATTGGCAATGATGGCGTTATCAGAGTCGAATGCATAGAGGCTGCGGAAGTCG
>JAJNBR010000225.1 GCA_021156265.1 Flavipsychrobacter sp. | reverse complement strand
GTACTGGTTATGGTTTTGGAAAGACTTCAACGGTGACATCGCGTGTGCTCATTACCTTTTTGGTTTTAGCGTCTTTGTAAGTGATGGTAAGGTCGCAAAACAGTTTATGGAAGGTTTCGGCGTTGGCGATGCGCTGGTTATCCCGCAGGTCGAGCCTGTAGCGTGCATACGCTTTGTCGCGTACTTCCGTTTCGTCTGTGTACGTTGAGCTGACGAGCATATTGTCTGTCATGTTGGGACCGGATATTACTTTGGCCACAATATTGCTTAGCTCGATGGTGTACGCAGGGTCGCTTGCGGCCAGGATAGAGATGGTATACGTTTCGTAGTCCTCGTCAGGCATAGCCGACGGAAGAATGTACGCATTGTACAGGTCGTCCCTAAACTCGTTGTCGTGCATCACGATGCTGGTAGAGTTGATAAAGAAGTTGGACGCCTCTACTATTTCTTCCCAGGGCGGATCAACTGTAGTGTTATTCGGGACCGGATCATCTTCGTCTTTAGCACAGGCACCAAGGAATGATACCACCAGGAACAGTAGTGCGAGCGGCCAGGTTAAGCTTAGTTTTTTCATAATGCTTTGTTTTATTGTTAGAGAGATTGTATACTGCAAATCTCCTCTAATGCTACCGGGTGCGCCAGCGTACTTATACGGTATTATGCCCCGTACACCTACGGCTTTACAAGATACCTGGTATAAAACGCCACTTCACCTTGCTGCAATAGTCCACGTATTCCGGATCACTTAACAGGTGACGCTCTTCGGTGATAGCGCGCAGGTAATAGATGACGGTCCATACCGCCATGCCTGATATGGCCATGGGGTTTTCTGCCAGCACAGGGCTCAGCAAGAGCCACCAGGCGGCTACCTTGCCTGTATATGCAGGATGCCTTACTAAACGGTAGGCGCCGCGCGTTACAATGCCCCGGTTGGTGAGGTTGCTGCCGCGGGTGCCCAGCGATACGGATGCCCATGCATACACACCGATAAGTAAGGCCACAGCAAAGCGCATGATGAAGGTTGCTGTTATAGAATGGTCGAAATAGGCATACATGTTGCTGTATTGCGGCGCAATGGCCGACAGTACCTGGTTCATGGGCGGGTAGCAGATCAGCGCTACTATCCAGCCGCCCCACGTTGGCTCTACCGAACGTATCTTATTGCCCAGTCTCCGCGACTCGAACAGGTAGCCGAAAGTGAATATCGCCGTGTCGATGAGGAAAAAAGCTGTGATGGCAAGCGGGAAGCATACATTGTTGAACCACATCATCACCGTCCTGTCCATACCTGTTTTTACCACGCGTTGTACCTCGTGGATCATGTCGAAGATATTGCCGGCGGTAAACTGCACCATCAGCGGAATGAAGAACAGCTTTACCAGCACAAAAAGAAACTTCGTTTTATGCTGCGGCGATGCAAACACCGGGATGCGTTCCCGGCCGGTTGCGGCAAGGTTGTCGGCCATCTGCACCAGTGTGCCGAAAAATATTTGTCCCGGCGATGTGGCCGAGTCATCTTCGCGGCGGGAAATATTGCCGATGATGGAAATAATGGTATAGAAGGCAGCAATAGCCCCCAGCGCTAGGCGCGCTTCGTTGCCAATGAAATCGCGGTACCACGCATTGTAACTGTACACTGCGAAAGCGCCCCATATAAGCGAAACATCCGCCAGCAGTAAACTGAGCCAGCGGATGTTGCGTTTAGCAATAAATAAACTTATAGCTGAATACATACGTCAATTATCATTTTCACAAAAAGATCTCTTACAGAGTCAGGCACATCTTGTTGCAGCCTGCAGTAACAGACAGGGTGCCGCTCCAGTCGTGCGTATCGTCTTCGGCTGTGTAAGACAGCGAAGTTGGGCCTGAGTATGTTTTGGTAACACAGCCTGATGCACCGCACGAAGGTGTACTGCTGCTATAGTAGTTCGTGATCTGGCCTGCATAGTTGCCGCCGATGTATACGCTGATAGGCGAACCCTGGAAGTTTGACCAGAACATAGCCTGGTAGGTAGTAGTGCCGCCCGACGATGTGCCACCTGAAGATGTACCGCCTGAAGACGTGCCACCTGAAGATGTACCGCCCGAAGAGGTACCACCTGAAGACGTACCGCCCGAAGATGTACCGCCTGAAGATGTACCACCTGAAGACGTACCACCTGAAGATGAGCCTACATAAGTAGCGCACCATTTGCCTGTGTAGCCGGTAGTGCATACGCAGTCGCCGTCAGAGCAATAGCCATTCACGCAGCTGTCGCCGCATTCGTCTTTCTTGGAGCATGACTGGAAGGCTACCATTGAGGTGAATACTGCTATGATCAGCAGCAGGCCTTTGAACTTGTTTGTAATTGTGTACATAGGTATATGTGTTTTGTTTCGTACTGGTTTCTAATTATTGGCTCACAGGGGCAAAGGCCCGGCTTTCCCCCTTCGGGGAGCAGTTCTGCATAGTGTTCCAATCGTTAAAAATGGAATTGGTACAAAGTAACGCGTGCGGCATCCGCGGTGCAATACTCAGAAGTGGGTATTTTTCTTTAATCGTATTTAAATGAGATCGAAGGCACGTGCGTATTGCTGCAAATCGTAAAGCGACTGTGTGCCCAGCTTGCGCTTGATATTGCGGCGGTGTGTATCGGCGGTGGCTACAGACATAAACAATTCGGCAGAGATCTCCTGGCTGCTTTTACCCAGGGCCAGCGCTTTTAGTACATCTTTTTCACGATCGCCGAGTTTGGAAAATTTCTGGTAGTTATCGCGCAGAAAAGTATTCTCTTCCAGCAGGCGTTCTACTTTGTGCGCTACACTGTCCAGCGGATCGATAGGCACAGCAAGGATGATGGTGAGCAGGGGTCGGCCCTCGTTATCCTGCATCAATATTTTAATAGACGTATGATACCATTTGAAACCGCCATCCAGTTTGGCCTCCCGCACCTGCTGAAAAAAAGTAACTACATCGCCCGGCGAGTTCTTTTCCAGGTAGTCGAATATCTTAGGCGCATATTCGGATAGTTCCTCCATGTTGAAGAAGCGTACATAATATTCCTCGAGAGTCATTTTGGATAGCTCTTCCCAGCTAATGCCTAAGGTATTCAATCCATTTTCGGACATGTAGATCAAACGTTGCGTATGCAGGTTCTGTACGATCACGACACCGGGATATTCGTCTGCAGTTTGACTGATACGGCTAACCAGGGTTTCAATACGTTCGTCAAGTGTACTCATCAAATTGATCATCATTTATCTATTTACACAAAATAAGATGTAGGCACAATAAATACAACCGGCTATATAGTTGGTTTCCGGATATCTTTTGCTATGGCCTACCTTGCAAAAATCGGCGAAGGGAAGGACAGAGACAAGCGTAGAAATGCCGAAAAAGCTCCGTACAACCACGCGCTCTGTTTTCTTTGTGTTATGTATTATGTTTTTTTGTTAGTTGTAATAGTGTTCGCTGGCACGGTTTTATAACTATACAGTACAGAATAGTTCCTACAAATACAGATTATGAAAAAAGTGATGATGGGCCTTTTCGCAGGCATGTGTATAGTAACAGCAGGTTTCAGTGGTGTTTTTGCAGAAAACACACCGAATAACAATAATATATCCGCCGAAAACGTTACGGGCGTGGTGCCCAGCCGTGCTGATATTAATATTAAATTAATAGAAACAAACATTAATCCCTTCGCGAAGAAGAATCTGGTGGTGGAAATGCGCGACATGGTGGGAAAATATATATACACTTCAGGCGCCGCAACCATCAGCAACGGGCAACCGGCTGTTGATGTAGATATGCCGCCGCTACCACAGGGTGTATACAGCTATAGCGTGTACGATGAAAAAGACAACCTGGTAGCCGCAGGAAAATATATTAAAGAGTAAGGGTGCTCTCACGGGCATCCCGAACTGTAGACCATACAGATGAGACGCTGCAAACGGCAGCGTCTTTTTTTACACTTCCGATATTTGAACTACTGAGTTAGAAATCTTGTCACTGGTTATACCATGTACATGCTTTTGCACCTGCGCGGCATCGCGAAGGTCAAAGTATAAACTGCATTTTGTACAGTAGTTAAAATGCTCTTTTTCTGTTGCAGGCAGGTTGTCAAATTCTTCTTTTTTCATAAGGGCTCGAATTGAATAGATCGCTTCACTAATGCAGGTTGCGCCTGCGCATAGTAATGCCTGTGGAGAATATTATATAAGAAGGGGGCGAATTGACGAGGTGTGAAAGAATCAGATCAAAGTCATTTCTATTGGCAAAACATTCATGCCGTCGTGGCCACTGCACAGTATTACAGGTCAATTTTTTATGACTGATGGCCTTACTACGTTATCGCTTAAGGCAACACAGCAAGAACTGTAAACCGAGGTGTCTTTTTTCAGGAACCTTAAACGGTTGCTAGCTTATTGCTGATATGATCTGTTGCGCAATGTTTTTATACTCTGCTGAGCGTAAAGGCTTGCTAAAAAAACCGGTACAACCAAGATTATTACAAATCTCTCTGTCCTTATCCATGGTAGACGATGTAAGCACAAAAATGGGAATCGTCTTTGCTACATGTAATGATCTCAGTTCTTTGAGCGATTGATACCCGTCTTTAAGAGGCATATTCAGATCCAGCACAATAGCGTCGGGCAGCAGGGGAATAAAATCTCGCAAAAAATAGTGCGTCAGGAAGTGGCCATTGGTAAAACAGGAGAATTTGATTTCGTGGCCGGTGTCTTTCAACGCCTCAATGGCAAAATCCCGGTCGTCACTATCATCGTCGGCAATAAAGATGTGCAGCTCTCTCTTCTCTTTCCTTTCTTTCATGGGTGGGCAAAGATAGATTTAAATATTACTTTTTACGAAACTATTTTTTGTTCTATTGATAAAATCGCGTATGCGGAATGGTGCTGATTTTCAAGTTCCAACACTTCGTCGGCCTTATCCCACACCATTCTGGTGAATATATGTTTGAATGCCGCCGTGGGTAAGTGTTTGTTATCCAGCAAGTTTACAGGCACCAAAAATTAAGGTGGCAAAACAGCGCTAAATTTTCTTTCTCTAAAGTAAATTGCGCCCCAATGAAAAGTACGACCAAGAAAACCAAGCTGGAAGAACTTCACCGGAAAATGGTGGAAGAGATCCAGGATTATGCGATCATACTGCTTGATGTGGACGGGACGATATTATCATGGAATAAAGGCGTTGAACAGATCAAG
>JAJNBR010000224.1 GCA_021156265.1 Flavipsychrobacter sp. | reverse complement strand
GTATACGGCGGAACGCCGATACTGGGCATCAACAGCCCGGTTATCATAGGTCACGGCGTATCAAATGCGCTTGCGTTTAAGAACATGATAGATGTAGCACGTAAGATCGTAGCTGCAGACCTCATGAGCGTATTCAAGAAGCGCTTCGCCACTACCACCACGGTTGAATAGGTTTTAGCTCAATTCTGAGGCCGCTGCTTGCGGTTTATTATGAAGCGCCGGTTGCGTAGCCGCCAGGAGCATCATCAGCTTAATGACATTTCCAATGAAGCAACGGCAAATTCCATTGGTTTCTCGTAATTTCATTTGAAACTTTAAAGATGAAAGTCTTATCTACCCTATTGTTTCTATTAGCCTGGTTCGGGCCTTGCATTGGTCAGCAGTTGCCCAAATTCGATTGGGCAGGCAAGGTTGGTGGCACTAAGTATAACGAGCTTACGAGCATGCATGTGGACTACTCTGGTAACACGTATGTTACAGGTCGTTTCCAAGATACCGCAGCAGACTTTGATCCCGGCCCGGGAGTGCATAAGTTGTATAATAGTGGTTATTGGAGCTCATTTATCGTCAAACTGAATTCCTCTGGAGCCTTAAATTGGGCGAATAGCTTAACTGCTGTAGGAGGCAATAATTCTGTTTATTCGAAAGCGATCACCGTTGATAATAATGGTAACATTTATATCACCGGCGGATTCTGGGGTAGCATTGATTTTGACCCCGGAGCCGGTACGCATGTCATGACATCGAACGGCGGTTTTTCATGGCAGGATATCTTTCTCGCTAAGTACGACAGCAATTTTAATTTTCTGTGGTCCAGGCGTTTTGGCAATACAGGCAATGATTACGGAACAGCCATTGCCACCGACAAAAATGGCAATGTGTTTGTAACCGGCATTTTTACGGGCATTGTCGATTTCGACCATGGTTCTGCCGTTAATACGCTGTCAGGATCCAACGACGATATTTTTGTCTTGAAGTACGATGCTTTGGGCGAGCATGTCTGGGCCGAACGTTTGGGTGGATCGAGCAATGATTATGTAAACGATATCGCTGTCGACGATTCAGCCAACGTTTATACGACAGGGATTTTCAGGGGTACTGCAAATTTTGATCCTAACGGCCCGCTGATAGTAAATCTGGTCGCTTCAGGTAGCTACGATGCTTTCATCTCAAAACTCGACTCTAACGGAAATTATAAATGGGTAAGGCAATTGAGTGCATCTGATGGTGAAACCGGGAAGTCTGTTCTGATCGACCGGTATGGAGATATTATTGTTGGAGCGTGGTTCAATAATGTAATGGATGCCGACCCTACAAGTGGAACTTATGTTGTCAATCCTGCATTTAAAGGAGTTCACACTTATCTGATACTTAAACTGACCGCCGGTGGAGGTTTCCTCTGGGCAAAGACTTCCGGGCATGGGTCAACAAATTATTTTGATATTTCAACCGACTCATCAGCCAATTTATATGCCGTCGGAGGATATGGAGATTCATCCGACTTTGATCCCGGTCCCGCAGTATATATGGTGAATACTACCGGTGGACAGAGTATGAATGACCAGGATATGTTCATATGCAAATTGTCGAAAACCGGTGATTTTGGTTGGGTGAGAACGATGGGCTCTAAAAGACAGGGTGATGCAGTAGTGGCGATAGGAACAGATATCAACGGTAATATCTATTCTGCCGGGACTTTTACCGATACTACAGACTTCGATCCCGGCGCCGATTCTTTCCTGTTAATGCCGCCGGCTCTCCCTTCATCATCTTCCCCGCTAAACTTATTTGTGCACAAAATGTACATGTGTGCCGACCCGGCCATGACTAATACCGGCGCAGCATTGGTTGCAGCAGCTGCCGGTGCAACTTACCAGTGGCTTAACTGTGATAGCAGTAACGCCGCTATACCGGGGGCTATCGCAAAGTCCTTTGTTCCGGCATATACAGGCAACTATTCAGTCGTTGTGACTGTTAATGGCTGTAGCGATACATCTCAGTGTGTTAAATATACAGCTCCGCCGGTAGGCAATATCAAGAACCCTGATATTGATTCTGAAGTACAATGTTATCCTAATCCGGCTGTCAACGTTCTGCACATCAGAAACATAGACCGCGCTTCATTCATCATTACTACGATGACTGGTATTAGTCTGCATAGCGGCACTGTTGAAAACGGCAGCGCCATAAACGTCGACGCACTACCTGCCGGCATGTACATCTTAAACTTAACAGACGAAGGAAAGAGCACAAAATTAAAATTCGTCAAGCAATAGAATTTATATTTCGGTTTTACAAGGTGCAGTGTATGTGCTTTTTTTAATCCCGTGCAAGATGTTCCGAATGGTATCTTGAATACGGCAATAAAACGGCTTTCACCTGTATTCTCCAACTGGCGCGGGTCTTCCGCAGGAGGACCCGTGTCTAAATAAATCAGCCGGTCTTTGACCGGCATTCAGTTGATACGGCTGATCAAAGGTATAAATCGGTTGTCATAAAATGAAGAAATTGTTGTATATTTGTAGTGATGAAACCTGTAAATCCATACGTAGTCATCCTAACCAGGTCGTCATCTCGACGAAGGAGAGATCTCCCGAACCTATGCAACAAGCTTCATCGCCATACCTCGGGAGATATCTCACTTCGCTGCGCTTCGTTCGATATGACGGCTGGATCGGGGAAGGGGTCGGGGTATGTAAACAAATTGAAACAAATTGGCGGTCAAACGCAATATTGGCGCGGCTCTATGGAATCAGACAGCCGGCAATTGTAACAAAATCAAAAGCACCCAAAACGACTCGAAAAAACTAACAAATTCACCCCCAAACCCGCATTAACACTATCACATGAAGAGTAACACTACTACAACATCGCCAAATGAAATGCTACAGGTAACAGGTACATCATTGTTACACATTAGCCTCGAATTGTTCTCTGCTGTTTGTCTCTCCGTATCCGAAACGGCAACAACGGCAACAAAAACAACAGTTATGAAATTAGCCACTCAACTACAAACCATTGCGACTCAATTACTCAAGCTAAAAACTACTGTAACGAGAGAACAGAAAACGAAAACCATGACAAAAACGGCAACAATTGTTATCAACGCATATGAAAAATCACCAATCAAAAATCCGGAAAATCACAAATATCTTTAGGTAGTGGCGAACATATATTGTCTTAGCGGTGTAGGCGCTGATGAGCGCATTTTCTGCAGGCTTTCCATTCCCGGCCATGAGCTGGTGCACCTGGCCTGGATAAAGCCGGAACGTGATGAGACCCTGCAGCACTATGCCCTGAGGATCGCTGAACTGATCAAAGAGCCCAACCCCATCATCCTCGGCCTGTCCTTTGGCGGCATGCTGGCTACGGAGATCGCGAAAGTAAAGCCGGTAAGGAAGGGTTTCCTGGTATCCAGCGCTAAAACAAGGCCCGAACTGCCCGTGTTGAACCGGCTGCTGGTGGCCTTGCTTCGCTACAAAGTACTTCCGCCTTTTGTGTTCTCCATTCCTAACAGGTATGTCTGCAGCATATTTGGCGCGCGCACCAAAGAGGATATGGTTTTTCTCAGCGATATTATACGGGATGCAAGCGGCTCGTTCGTTAAATGGGCGTTTCGTGCCATCATGAACTGGAATAATACCAGCGTGCCGCCCAATATGGTACACATTCATGGCACCGACGATAAGGTTTTGCCTTCAGCCGCATCAAAGCCGGACTATTGGATAGAAGGCGGTACTCATCTTATGGTCTACAGCAGGGCAGATGAGGTATCGGCCATCATTGCCGGCGAACTGGAGAAATAAAAAATAGCTGTTCATTTTTCGGTTGTTGCTGCCATTGATAACCGCTTAATTTTGCTCAAGATGCCACAGGAACTTACACCACATGTCATGTACGAAGCCAGCTGCCGTAAGGATACCGCTTTCGAAGGGCTGTTCTTTATGGCGGTGAAGACCACGGGTATTTTCTGTCGCCCTGCCTGCACCGCCCGCAAGCCGAAGTTTGAGAACGTTGAGTTTTTCACAGAAGCTAAAGATGCCTTGCTGAATGGCTATCGTCCCTGCAAAGTATGTAGGCCCTTGCAAAATGAAGGTGAAACACCTGCCTACATCAGCAGCTTGCTGACAGAGCTACAAAGCGACCCATCGCTTCGTTTGAAAGACTGGGACCTGAAGCAACGTGGCATAGAGCCGGCAACATTGCGCCGCTGGTTCAAACAGCATTATAACATGACCTTTCAGTCTTATCAGCGGTTCCTGCGCATCAACCGTGCTTTCGGACAGATAAGGCATGGAGACAAGATAACGGGCATTGCCTATAACAATGGCTTTGAATCGCTGAGTGGCTTTAGTGAATCATTCCGGAAAGTCACAGGTCATGCACCGCAAAAAACTAAATCACACAACTTGGTTACGATAACAAGGATCACTACACCACTGGGACCAATGATAGCAGGGGCCACAGACGAAGGTATTTGTCTCTTCGACTTTGCGGAGCGCCGCATGATGGAAAGCATTATGAAGCGCATAGAGCAAGGACTAAAGGCAAAACTCATTCCCGGTGATCATCCGCATTTCAAGATATTGAACGAGCAGGTGCAGGAGTACTTCACTGGCCAGCGAAGGGAATTTGACTTACCGCTGCATCTGATCGGTACGGAGTTTCAGAGAAAAGTGTGGCATGGCCTGCAGCAAATCCCTTATGGCACTACCAAATCCTACAAGCAGCAATCCATTTTCCTGGGCAACGAGAAAGCCGTACGCGCTGTAGCAGGAGCTAATGGAGAAAACGGCATTGCCATCATCATACCCTGCCACAGGGTGATAGGCGGGAACGGGCACCTTACCGGTTATGGTGGCGGCTTGTGGCGCAAAAAATGGCTGCTCGAACACGAGGCCAAACATGCCGGGTACGATAAACAATATTCGCTTTTTTAGCTAAGTGTAATGAAAGCACCTGTTTGATTTTGACAACATACATGAAATGTTAAATGCATTATTGTGCAGAGTTTTATTTGATTAGATGAGCTATTTTTCTTTAATTTTGTAGGGACTACAAACCGGGTTATCGCCTTTGCGCAAGCAAGGGAGGAAAGTCCGGACAGCATAGAGCAGCGCACCACCTAACGGGTGGGGTTCCGCGTCAGCGGGATACAGAAAGTGCCACAGAAAATAACCGCCTTCACATTGGGGGTAAGGGTGAAAA
>JAJNBR010000223.1 GCA_021156265.1 Flavipsychrobacter sp. | reverse complement strand
CGGGCAGCAAGTAGTTATTTCGGCGGATAGGATCGCGGTGTTTTTTGAACGTCTGAAAGGCATTAACGCACGGATACTTTTTGGCGGACAGAACATTGGCTTGTATGGTTATATGATCTTCCTGTTCCTGTTGGTGATCATAGCTGATATCATCTTTGTGCGGAATTTTAGTAAAGAGGCTCGCATTGCGATATATGGCGTATTGATCATTTACTTCGGCATGCCACTGCTGGGTGCATTGATCCCGTGGGTGGATTTTAATAATACCACCAAACGTGGCGTGTTTAAAATGTTCCCGCTGTTTGTGTTGTATCTCCGCAACAGCCCGGTGCTGGCAAGGATGTCAGCTGCCATAAGTGCGTTCGAATTTCCCGTGTACGAAGCGAAAACTGCTCCTGTTGTAAAGCAGCCGGTGTTTAGTCGCAAAAAAAAGAGGAGGTAGACTACTGCTTTGTATACGGCATCATTTCTTCCAGGTACTTGCGTTCGTTGCTGAGGCGCGGTACTTTATGCTGGCCGCCAAGTTTACCTTTATCCTTCAGCCAATGATTGAAACCATTTTTGGGCATTACATGCACGATAGGCATTCTCAGGGCTATGTTTTTGTGCCGCTTGGCCTCGTAATCAGAATTTACCTTCTGCAATGCATTATCCATTGCCTCGGTGAATTGCTCAAGCGGGCAGGGGAGGGTTTCAAATTCAATGATCCACTCATGCGCACCATTGCTTTCCCCGGTCATATAAACCGGGGCTGCCGAATAGTCGTTTACTATGGCTCCTGTAAGCTTGCAAGCTTCTGCAATAGCAAAGTCAGAGTTGTCTACGATCACCTCTTCACCAAAGGCGTTGATGAAATGTTTCATCCTTCCCGATACTTTTATACGGAAAGGATTGAGCGACGTAAATTGAATGGTGTCGCCTACCAGGTAACGCCACAAGCCGCCATTAGTACTGATGATGAGTGCGTAGTTTTTATTCAGCTCCACCTCGGCCAGGCTTAGCGTCTGCGGTTGCTCTTTCCCATACTCTTCGGTCGGCATGAACTCGTAGAATATACCATGGTTCAGGAAAAGCAGCATGCCACCCTGGTTATCTACTTCGTCCTGCGCGGCAAAGAAACCCTCAGAAGCGTTGTAGGTTTCCAGGTAATGCATGTTATCCGAAGGAATAAATTGCCTGAATTGCTCTCTATACGGTGTAAAGCTTACCCCACCGTGTATGTACAGTTCCAGGTTAGGCCATACTTCATGGATGTTTTTAGCACCCGATATCTCGAGGATACGTTTGAAGAGCACAATGGTCCAGGTAGGCACGCCCGCTATGTAGGTCACATTTTCCTGGATAGTGGTATGTGCCATCATTTCTATTTTCTGCTCCCATTCATCCATGAGGGCAATAGAAAGATCGGGAGTACGCATTACATGGCTGTAGTAAGGCATGTTCTGCAGCATCACCGCCGAGAGGTCGCCAAAAAAAGAATCGGCATTCAGTTGATTGATCTGGTGGCTGCCACCGATCACCAGGCATTTACCTGACAACACTTTAGAGTCAGGAAACTGGCGAATGTATAATGCCAATACATCTTTACCGGCCTTATAATGATTATCATCCAGCGATTCTTTGCTTACCGGGATGAACTTGCTTTTATCGCTCGTTGTACCGCTTGATTTAGCGAACCAGCTGATAGGTGAAGGCCACAAAATATTTTGCTCTCCTTCCAGTATGCGTTCAATATGGGGTTTTAGTGTATCGTAATCGTTGATGGGTACCTGGCGCCTGAAATCGGCAACAGTATTTATTTTCTCAAAGCCGTATTGCTTGCCATATTCGGTGAATTGTGCCGAGCCCACCAAGTCATTAAATACTTGCAGCTGGGTATCTACCGGATTAAGCATGAAATTGTCTATCGCGCTATGGCGCAATTTCATGAATCCTTTCAGTGCCGGGCTAATAATACTCATCTCCTATGGTCTTCTCCTGTTAAATATATAAAATCTGTTCCTGTTCCGCTGCTTTTACTTGCTCGGCGTATGATCCTTTCGTTTCAGTACAAAATGCTGGCCAAGATACACTTTTCTCACCTGTTCATCTGCGGCCAACTCCTCTGCTACACCTGCTTTCAGGATCTTGCCTTCGAAAAGCAGGTAAGCACGGTCGGTGATTGACAGGGTTTCCTGCACGTTATGATCGGTGATCAGAATGCCGATGTTCTTGAATTTTAGCCTAGATACGATAGCCTGGATATCTTCCACCGCAATGGGGTCAATGCCTGCAAAGGGCTCGTCCAGAAGTATAAATTTTGGGTCTACGGCAAGTGCACGTGCGATTTCCGTACGGCGTCGTTCACCACCACTCAATACATCGCCCGGGCTTTTACGCACGTGCGTCAGCCTGAATTCTTCCAGCAACAATTCCAGCTTTGCTTTCTGTTCGGCCTTGGTCAGCCTGGTCATTTCCAGTACGGCGGCAATATTATCCTCAACAGACAGCTTACGGAAGACCGAGGCCTCCTGCGGAAGATAGCCTATACCCATTTGGGCGCGCTTATACATGGGAAGTTTAGTGATATTCTCGTCGTTTAGAAACACTTCACCCTGGTCCGGCTTTACCAGCCCCACCACCATGTAAAAGGAGGTAGTTTTCCCAGCACCGTTAGGACCGAGCAACCCAACGATCTCTCCCTGGTTCACTTCAAACGATACGTTGTTCACCACCGTGCGGTTGCGGTAGCGCTTTATCAGCCCTTTGGTATGTATCCGGAGGTTCAAACTACTGGTTTTGAGCAAAAATAGACAATTCCACTGCTTTCATCTATTAGTTATCGGGCAGGCTTAAATTCCCTGCAAACTATATGCAGAATATATATTTTTGCACATTCTTATGAAAGTCACACAGTATCTAGCTGAAGCTAAGGGCCCAATCGTGTCGCTGGAGATCCTTCCGCCTACCAAGGGTAAAAGTATCGACTCTATATATAGTCATCTCGATCCGCTGATGGAGTTTAAACCCGCGTTTGTCAACGTTACCTATCACCGCGCCGAGCAGGTATATAAAAAGCGTAGTGACGGAAGCTTTGAGCGTGTAGAGATCCGCAAGCGCCCGGGTACGGTGGGCATATGCGCGGCCATTATGAATAAATATAAGGTGGAAGCAATACCGCATCTTATTTGTGGTGGTTTTAGCAAGGAAGAAACCGAGAATGCGTTGATAGACCTTCACTTCTTAGGTGTTAAGAATGTACTCGCACTTCGTGGCGATGCTGCGGCCAATGAGAAGTTCTTTACCCCGCATCCCAGCGGACACCGATATGCAGACGACCTCGTAAAACAGATCATTGGCCTGAATAATGGCCAGTACCTGGAGGAAGATATCATGGACGGTGTGAAAACCGATTTCTGCATCGGCGTTGCCGGTTACCCCGAAAAGCATTTCGAGGCGCCGAATCTTGATACGGATATCATGTACCTGAAACGAAAGGTAGACCTGGGTGCAGATTACATCACGACGCAGATGTTCTTTAACAACCAGCACTATTATAATTTCGTGAACCGCTGTAAAGAACACGGCCTGGAAGTGCCTATTCTGCCGGGTCTGAAACCGCTTACCAACAAGCGCCAGCTCAATATGATACCCAGCATCTTCAACGTAGAAGTTCCTGTGGAGCTATACAATGAAATGATGAAGGCGAAAAGCCCGGAAGACTCCGATAGGATCGGTGAAGACTGGCTGCTGGAGCAGTGTAAGGACCTGCTGAAAAACAACACCCCGGTGTTACACTTCTACACACTGGGCAAGCCCCAGGTAGTATATAACGTTTTAAAAAGGCTGTTCTAAGAACAGCTTTTTTTATTTTTTTATTGCTCCGAAA
Organism: Flavipsychrobacter sp.; assembly: GCA_021156265.1. Taxonomy (GTDB): domain Bacteria; phylum Bacteroidota; class Bacteroidia; order Chitinophagales; family Chitinophagaceae; genus Polluticoccus. The sequence goes on along the minus strand of JAJNBR010000223.1, from coordinate 1,384 downwards.
TCAGCCAGCACATCCTTTAGTATCTCCAGTCGAACATTATACCAGTCTTTGGTAGTATCGTTTGGCGCTATCTCGAAATTCTGCGCGAAAAAGTAAGGATACATGCGCACATTGCTTTTGTTCATCGATTTTTCGTGCTCTTTCATGTGCTCCAGTTTTTCTACATAGCCCACTACCCATAGTACTTGTTTCTGCGGAAGTTTGGCCCAGCCTGTTTTATAGTACAGCTTATGGTCAGGCGTTTCTTCCTGCAGCATCATGCTGCGCACAATGCGCTGCGTTCTTTCAGAAAAAGGCAGTTCGTTGAAATAAAGCCTTTTTACAAAACCCAGCTGCTCGTCGGCTGATATCTGCAGCGTATCATTCAGCCAGAACTGGTCTATGGCGCCACCCATGCGTTTGTTGCCGTAGTTGGCCGTATCCAGGTAGTGCTGCATGAAATGCGGTCCTACGCGGCGAGCGATCTCCTGGTAGTAGCCCACGTTGCTGGTCTTAAACGCTTCGCGCATATTCATGTCCTTGTTCCATTCGGCGATGGGGCGCACCACGCTGTCCCATTTGATCACCAGTTGCTCGTCGGGGGCAGTGGCTGTTTCCAGCGCCACCAGCGAGTTGAATATTTTGAAGGTAGAAGCGGGCGAAAAGCGCTCCAGGCAACGTTCTTTATTATAAAATTGTACGGTTTCGTGGTTGTTATCGCGCAGTATGAAACAGGCGTTCTTGATGCCGTGCTTTTCAAAGTGCTTTCCCCAGTCGTTTTTTTCATGGATACGCGCTTCGCGGCACGAGGAGGCAAAAACGATCAAAAGGCTAAACAAAAAGAGGTTAATACGCATAATGGACTACTAAATTGCCGCAAAGGTAAAGCGGAAGACTTGCATATTGCACATTATAAATAATGATGTCATGATGGTGTTGGTTGGTGCTATTAAGGTTTTTGCATATTCGTTGATAACTTTTGTTGCCGTTTTTGTCATGATTTTCGGCTTTTTGTACTCTTTGCTGAGACGGGTTGCTGATCATTGATTGAATAGCAACGGTTTGTAGTTGACAGGCCGTTTTCATGTCCGCTATTTTTGTTGCCAATGTTGCCATATCGGGTATTGAGAGACAAACAGGAGGAAACAATTTGCCGGTAGTTTGTAACAATGATGTCGTTGTTACCTGTAACATTTCGCTTGCCGGGATTGAAATAGTGTTACTCTTCATGTGATAGTATTGATGCGGGTTTTGGTTTCAATTTGTTAGTTGTCTGAACCTCAGATCAGGCCGATTTTTCTGATTGCGCTGATCCGTTTTTGTTACAAAGCCGCAGCCTTGGTTTGTGAATACCTTGCCAGTTGCGTGTTTGGCGGACAAAATGTTCGCTTTTGTTGTTGATTTT
>JAJNBR010000222.1 GCA_021156265.1 Flavipsychrobacter sp. | reverse complement strand
ACTGTATATAAAAGGTGTAAAAGCAGGCATGAGGTTAACCATACAAACACGCTGGGACAAGTGCTGTACAGCGGCGTAGTCAACAGCAGCAAAGAAGTGATCAATATCTCGCAGTTTGCGCCGGGTAGTTATGTGTTGCAGCTTAGGGGTAGCGATGGTGCGAGGAACGTGGAACGTGGTAAAAGTAGAGAAGTTGTAGGATACTATAGCCCTCGGCAGTAAACCCTAATTCGGCCGACTCCATTCAGACACTTGCTAAGAATAATTGACTCTTAAGAAACAGGAATCGAACCTGCACTCCTAATAGCCACACATAAAGATTACCGTTGAAGTAAACGCTTTACACGCGTGATGCCATTCTGTTGGCAATATTTTAATATAGCTATACTGTTGGGCTAAAAGTCCAATCTCACGAAGTGTAATATATACGTACCACGCTATGGCAAGTGAAAAATCCTTTTGGCAACGCATTGGGCTGCATGAGTGGTTCCTTAAAGACGAGGAGCATCAGCTAGAGGCAGTTCCCGGCCTAACCCCTAACCGGATATACCAATACATCATCGAGAAGTTCCGCGAATCGCTGAAGGATTTGTCGTTCGGAGACAGGGTCGTATTCTATCACGAATACATTATCTGCTTTAGTACAGAAGATTATCAACAGTTTATGCAAACAAAAAAAGGACTTTTCGGACTTATAGCACATGAGTCAGTCCAGGTTTTTTATGATGTGTTGGCCGAATATAAAAATATGGGGAAAAGTGTGACGCCATCAAGCAATAAATGGGCCTTTCGTTTTGTTTCTCATCCGGATTATTCACCCGGAGATATTGGTTTTATTGGAAAGCTGTTGCCCGATGCCGCCCTGCAAAATGAGGAAAATCTTCGGGTTACATACATCCCACGGCAAACCGGTATTGCTGAAACGAGAGATGTAAATCACGATCTCCTGGCAGGCTTTAATTTTTATAGCGAAGGTTATTACGAGATCCCTTACTACAGCAATGGTCCTGATAAAGTTGAGAGTCAAATTGATACGCAGGGTAAAACGACAAGCGCAGTGCTTGAAACCATACTCCCTGACAAACGCTTTGCTGGCAAAAAGCTGAAATACTATATCGCTGATGAACAGGTAACGGTAAGTGGCAGTGAGGGGCAAGACAGCGCACCAGCCACTTTTAATATTCCATCGGAATGGGTCAATACGCCACACCTTAAAATAAAACGAGATAGCAGCAGCGGAAAATTCTTTATTGCCTCCTTTGGCGAAAAAACGGTGGTCAATGAGGAAGAGATCGCAAAAAGCGAACTAACTGAACCTCAGTGGGTAGAATTGCCAATTAACTCACACATCGTGCTCAATGGCATAGTTGGTATAAATATTTTTAGAGCGTAAATGCCATGTCGCACATTTTATCTATTTGTTTGTTGGTGCTCTGTATGTTATTGCTGATCACCCATTTCGGAGAGATCAAAAAATCGCATAGATCTGATGATTGATATTTTATCGGGCATGACCGATACGGGCAGGCTTCGCAGTAACAACGAAGATGCATTTATCGCGTTACAGGTTAGCGACAGCCTTTTTGCGGCCTGCGTTATCGATGGTGTTGGCGGGTATAATGGTGGCGAAGTGGCGGCAGCGATTGCCAAAGAGACTATTGAAGATTTACTGCGTCAACCGGTTGTCAACGTTGAGGAAACCCTTGAGGGCGCTATACGACTCACGAATGCACGGATATTTGAGGAGAAGCTGAGAGATACTCAAAACAGCCGCATGGCTTGCGTCCTTACCCTGGCTATTGCAAACACGGATAAGAACCAGTTGCATTACATCCACATCGGCGATACACGGCTGTACCTGTTTCGCGACGGGTCGTTAGTGAAGCTTACCAGGGACCATTCGTTCGTCGGTTTCTTAGAAGACAGCGGGCGAATGGATGAACAGGCAGCAATGGAACATCCGCGGAGGAACGAGATAAACAAAGCTCTTGGATTTGATGAGCATATTGAAGCGCGGTCGGATTACTGGGAAACAGGTACGTCACCTTTTCTCCCCGGCGATCTTATATTGGTGTGCAGTGACGGACTTACAGATATGGTACCAAGTAACGACATCATTGCAGTATTGTCTGGTGAAGGCGAATTACAGAACAAATGCGAACGTTTAATAAAAGCTGCTAACGACGCGGGTGGCAAGGACAATGTATCTGTGGTGATAGTGCAGAACTACAAACAGAAGCAGCAATACGAAGCTTTACGCCCGTCATTCCCGACCAAACTCGTAGATGAGGCGCACGATCCTGAAGTTGTAGTGCCAACAGTCGCTCCACCTGCTTCAAAAAAAAATAGTAAATGGTTGATAATAGCAGCATCGATTGTTTTGCTTCTTATCGTTGCTATACTCATATGGTTGAAGTTTAAAGGGAGTAACCAACCTTCATCGCCCACAGGCCCTGTAATCCATGCCGGTTCAATAACGGCAAATCATTGGAATTTGAATAATAGTATAATATGGCGCTGAAACGGAATTTTCTGAAAGAACGAAAGCTTGAGCGAATATTCCTGGTATTATCGGCAGTCATACTCGCGTTGTTGTTCATGCGCTTGCTGCAAATAGAGCAGCCAAACTTTGCCGAGGTTCAGGGAAGACTAAAGAACGGCACTTTAGTAAACCTGAATGCTCCTAATGCCGGGCAACGAATGACAGAGCTGCTTAGCAACAATTACTACCTTACCGATCCGGCTGACATTGCCTTTGCCGCAGCTACCATAAACAAGGGTCTCGCTTCAGAGGAACTGGTAATGGATAATATTGGCGAGCTGAATAAGAAACAGTTTTATGTAAGCGCTTCCGAGGCCTTCGCGCGCGGAGGGACTTCCTATAAAAAAAGGTCCCTGTTGTCGCGTCGTTTAATAGGGTTCACGTTTGATGATTCACTATTGTATGAGCAGGAGATAAGATCTCCGCGATCGTTGCCTGCGACTGTACCTGTGGGCATGGGTGGCCCCGCTATCAGTGGCACAATAACCACACAAGATGACAAGCCTGCTGCAGGAGTATTGGTTAGGCTTATGATGGTTTACCCGACGGATAGCCTATATGCACAAGATGCCGGAGAAAACTTGCAGTTCATTACCGAAAATAGCGGGCCGCTACGGATATTATATCTGCAAGACTCATTGAACGGCAAGCAGATGCAAACCTTTTACGCTTATGCGCGCACCGACCAGAACGGCAAGTTCGCTTACGAGGGGCTGTTGAAGGAAAGAGCATACGAAGTACTGCCACTGCAGCCCGGTGCGCAATTTGGCAGTGCAAAAGGCCTTCAGCAGCTTACCGGGAATACTTCCTTCAACTTTTTAAAAATACCGCATACGCTCCGGCTTTTTGGCACCCACGATTTTAATAACCTGAAACGCGAAAAAGCGCTGATTGTCCGCACCCCGAAAGAAGCCGTGACCTGGATCAGTATAATCGGTATCGGATTTCTTCTGTCTTTTTTTATTGTGCACTTGTTGCTCACATGGCGTTTCCCGGCCGCTGATCAACTATTGCTTCCCGTACTCATGCTGCTGATCGGCCTTTCATTTCTTACATTGCTCAGCCTGCAAGATCCGTTGCGCGACCGTTTCCTGGCACAAAGCACTTTCTATTATTTCCTGGCCGGAATGGCCGGCATATCAATATTGCTTTTGTTTGATATCCGCAAATTCACTGTTGACTCTGGCCTTTACAGGCTGTTTGTATTGCGCGAAAAACGAAGCGCAGCCAATGGCTGGCCTTGGGCTGCGGCAGCGGTTGTTTTGCTTATTCTAACGCTTCTATTTGGTTCAGGCCCGGAGGGTAGTGGCGTAAAGGTGAACCTTGGCATCTTCCAGCCGAGCGAGGTTGTCAAGTTCATGATGATATTTTTTCTGGCTGGCTTTTTTACGATAAACGAAAAGTTTATTTCTGAATATACACATTGGCACAAGCGGGGATCTTTTTTTGGTTTTGCTCTTGTATCAATTGTAGTCACTATACTGCTCTTTCTAATGCTAGGCGACCTGGGTCCGGCAATGGTAACTTGCTTCACCTTCATCCTTCTCTTTTCGTTCTCGCGTGGAGATTTCTTATACGCCGCGGGTGCGGTGCTTTTGTATATCCTTTTGATATGGCTGATACCAAACATCTGGATAGCAACAGGAGTTGTAATTGCAGCGGTAATTGTGTCCTCATATTTCATGAAGAGAGGACTAAGCGAATCGGCTGTCATGATTCTGGTCGTCTTGGGTGGGTTTATGTTGCTGGATAAAATAACCTTTCTGCAGCGCATCATACCAGGCCCTATGCAACGACTGGTGGACCGCAAGAGCATTTGGCAAAACCCGTGGGATAACGAAGTGTACGGCGGCGATCATATCGCCAATGCAATATGGGGTATGGCCAGTGGCGAGCTAACGGGGCAAGGGGTAGGACAAGGATTTGCTAAGACCATTCCCGAAGCGCATACAGACATGATCTTGCCAGCCTTGGGCGAAGAGTTCGGTTGGGCGGGCATCCTATGTATTTTTATCCTTTTCCTGGTATACCTCCACCGGTCTATCATCATTGGCAGGCAAACCGGCCGGTCTTTCCTTTTTTACCTGTGCTCAGGCATCGGTATAGCTACTTTTGTGCAGTTTCTACTTATAGCTGGTGGCTCAGTAGGTGCACTGCCATTATCAGGGGTGTCATTGCCGTTCATGAGTTACGGTGGATCTTCTCTTATTATCAATTTGCTGGCAGCCGGCTTTTTGCTGTCATCTTCAAATGCAAGAGGAACAGCTGTGCAACTTGAATTCATTTCGCAACGGCAAGACCGCAATGTCATGCCTGTACTTATTGCTGCCTGCACCGGTATATTACTGTTAGGTATTACTGTATCGCGCTATTTATTCAACAGTAAGAAATGGGTAGTGCAACCTGCTCTCGTAGCCAATCGCGGCGGCGCCAGGATATTTAGCTATAATCCCCGCATCGCTATTCTTATGAACAAGCTGGAGGCAGGCACACTTTATGATCGCAAGGGATACATTCTGGCTACAAGCAACCGGCGTCTTGTTGAGCAGCAGCGGGCAAGACTGACACAGGCCGGTGTAAACGGCTATTTTGCAGAATACGAACATATGGCCGACCTGCGCGGATTCCCCACGCCAACGACCAACTTCCATGTGCGTGCTACACGCTTCCAGGAAGAGCGTTTCCTGCCACCACGGTCTATCGAGATGAATGTTCAGAAACGCGACTACGGTGCTTTGGCACCGCTGTTACTAGCCGGCATTAATAGCAATAAAGTAGCCGAATTTAAAAAGCGCAACAGGGATGTGCATATGACTATAGATGCCAGCCTGCAGGTAGCGCTTAATACGGCACTGCAAAGCATTGACAGTCTGAAAAATAGCCGCATGTCCGTAGTTGTAATGGACGCAGCAAACGGGGACGCAATAGCGTCTGCCGCATTCCCCATGGTAGACATTGAAAATCATGAGCAGCTTATGCTGGCATCTGCCGAGCAAAATAGGCTGCCTAACTGGATAACTGTCAGCGATCTTGGTTTTACACACGCTACACAGCCGGGCTCAACAGCAAAACTAATAACGGCACTGGCCGCGTTTAACAAGTATGGCTTGTCTGCTGCCAGCAAGGTCATTAATGTGAGGCCGGGCGACTTGATCAGGGTTAAAGGATATGAACCCGATGAAGCAGGCCCTATAACAATAGAACGTGGTATTGTACGGTCCAACAATCCATTCTTCATCCGACTGGCTAATGAAATGCAGCTGGAGAATGAAATGGCCACTCTTTACATGCAGGCAGGGCTGTTTCTTGATGGTATAGGAGGGTACTACTATAGCGGCGATCTGAATAATGCAGAGCAACAAGGTAACTGGCGAAAACATTGGGAGAAAACCCAGTTCCAAAGCAGGCGAAGCTATAATACTAATAACATACGACGTACCCGGGGCAAAGGTATATCGGGAATCGCCTGGGGACAAGGCGAACTCGTAGCTACACCGGCGGCAATAGCACGCGTAGCCTCCGCCATAGCAAACAACGGGCTGATGATGCCTAACAGGTATGTTTCACGCATATCAGATTCATTGCTGCCCCTCGGTAAGGGAACTGCGATAGTTAAGGATTCACAATATGCTGTGTTGATGACCGACTATATGAGGAAACAGAGTGCCGGCAAGGTTGCTAAACTAGGCATAGCCGTGGCCGGTAAAACGGGTACGCCGGAACGTATCGCCCGCAATGAGCGCATTAATGACGGTTGGTATGTGTTTTTTGCACCTAAAGCCAATGGGGTGGGCCATATTGCGGTGTGTGTGCGCATCGAGAAGGTTAAAGGTTCATCAGTAGCGGTGGCATTGGCGGGCAGTACTGTTATACCCCTGCTCATAGCCAAAGGTTATATACGTGGTTTTGCAGACGTCCCCCCAGGAAGTGGCAGTTTGGACGCAGATGCCGGCGGTGGTCCATTGCAGTCTCCATCTGCAACAGACACATCCGGTAGCGCACAACCTCAACGGATTGATTCAAACGAAACAGGAGAAGACATATAACAACAAGAAATCAATGTTTGACTTTTTTAATAAAAATGAGAAGCCCACGGATGTAAAAGCTATCCGCAACGAGTTGATATTGTTTATAAAAGACCAGCTTAGACGGGCAGAAGGGGGAGAGGGTGGATCGATCAAAAATATCCAGTTGTTCCTGATGCCGGATGCTGATGAGCGCCTGGCGTACGAAACTGCAGTGGGCATGGAAGAACCGGCACAATTCAAGAACGAGATTCAGAAGATTGCGGACGACTATGCAATTGAAATGCCGGCTAACTGGATCATGGAAGTATGTTTTGATGTTCCGATGCCGGAACAAGCTATCAAAGCCGGCAATATGCCTGCGGCGCTTTATCTTTCTTCGAATGTTAAGGTCGCATCTGGCAGTTCTTCCACTGCCATACTAAAGGTGCTTGCAGGCCAGGCAGAGCAGCCACTATATACCGTTACACCTCAAACTGGCAAGATCTATATTGGTCGCGATAAAAATGTGCAAACCGGGGAGGGATTTTTTCGTGAGAATACCATTGCCTTTCCGTCGGATACCGGCAATGAATCTAACCGTTTTATCAGCCGGCAACATGCCCATATAGAATGGGACGACGCCGCGCAGTGCTATCTGTTGTATGCTGACGAAGGCGGCGTGCCCCCGCGTAATAAGATCAAAGTAAAAACAGCTGACGGTGGTGTAGTAAAACTTCAGGCAACGGAGATTGGTCACCGGCTTCAGCCCGGCGACCAAATACTGCTTGGCGATGGAGCTACACTGGAGTTCAATTACGAAGGGGAGGCACAACGATCATGAGCAAGGTTTTCACAATTACCGAGGGGCTTGAAAACATGGGTGCGCTGAAGACCGGCGGACAGGGGTCAGTTTATAAGACCCGACGGACCGGCACTATCATTACAGCGGTCAAACTATTACCCACTCCCATTATGGGAGAGAACGCGAGTGATAAAAACTATACAGATTTTGTCAACGAGGTAACTAAGCTGAAAAGAGTAAACGAAGAGATCAGTCCGAACGTAGTGAAAATTCTGAGCTCGGGCCTTACGGAATCGGGGTCTTTTCCATATATAGAAATGGAATTTATTGAGGGGCCTGACCTGGAAGAATTATTGAAGGCGCCGCACGCCCCGGTATTTACAATAAAAGAAGCTATTAAAGTTGCCGAACATCTTTCTAATGCGTTAGCGCATTGCCATAAGCTTGATATAAAGCATGGAGATATAAAAAGCAACAACGTCAAATTCAGCCAGTACACCGGAAATTATGTGTTGCTGGATTTTGGTTTAGCGTTAATGTCGGACGAGCAGAGACGTACCAGCCTGCGCAATGCCGGAGCTATTGAATTTATGGCCCCGGAGCAAGCTAACGGAGAAATGCTGTTTGAAACAGATGTATACAGTTTCGGTGTCATCCTGTTCGAACTGCTTGCCGGACAGGTGCCTTTCCCACTTCAGGACAAAACAGAGACGGCTCGTAATATGGTTTTGGTGGCTCATATGGAAAACCAGCCGCCCGATATTATGGAGCTTCGCAAGCAAAACTTACCTGATCATTGGAGCGAGGAAAAAACGGGTCATGAAATGAAGGTGCCGCAGTGGCTATGGGATGTGATCTACCGTTGTCTCGAAAAAGCTCCTGAGAAGAGGTTCGCTAACGGGATGGAGTTGCACAACTATATTCTAAAGCATAGTGTATTAACGGTAGGGCCAGGGGGCAATACTACGAATGACACTAAATTCGCAGAATTACAACAAGAAAACCAGCGGTTGCATTTAGAGAATCAAAGACTGCAGCAACTGTTGAATCAGCAGTCAATACTCGATGAAAATGCTCGTGTTTCCTTTGGTTCGCCGCTAACAGGCAATAGAAACAAACGTCGCTGGTTCAAACCAGCAACGCTCGCTGCAATTGCAGTAACAGCTGTAACAATATTCTTGCTTGTCCTTGTGTTTAGGGATAATGGAACGAAAGACGCCGCATCGGCAACCGGGCAAACTGCGGCATTAACTAACAAGTATTACCGGGTGGTATCGTACAGGGCGTATTTTCACAACGAGCCGGATAGGTCCACCCGCCGCAACGCGTTTCTGGTTCGGTCCGACGAGCGCATTCTGGCGTTGGATGAACGCGACGATTTTATTTATACCGAGTACACAAATAGCCAGGGTCAAACCTCAAAAGGGTGGGTGCTTAAAGATGATCTTGAGCCGGCAAATCAACAATCAGAACAGAAAAAAACAGTTGAGAAAAAGCCTTTGTCCCAAAATGAGATCAGGGACCAGCTGGCTGATGCTGCACGACGGCTGGAGACCGGCGACACACGATCGGCAATTGATATATACGAGCAACTGAGTAAAGAGGAAGTTCCTGAGGCAATGTACCATTACAGTGACCTCGCATTAAGAAACCGGAACACCGACATTAGCTGCGAGGAAGCAGGACGTTTGATGCAGCGGGCGGCTGATAAAGGGTACACGCCTGCACGCCGTACACTGGGTTTCTTATACGTTTTTGCGGGCGACAGGTATAGAATGGCAGCAGCCGATTATATGAGGTGCGAGATCAACCAGGACGTTGAAAAAGGATCAGATCTCTTAATGCAGGCTGCCCTGGAGGGAGACGGCGCAGCGCAGCAAATACTGGACGAGTTTAATGAGCTAAACAGCGAAGAGCCTTAGTCTCATTTCTGCTTCTTATTCCTTCCGTTAAGTTAACGCTGCTCAATCTGTTCCAATAGCTCCTCTACAGCTTT
>JAJNBR010000221.1 GCA_021156265.1 Flavipsychrobacter sp. | reverse complement strand
TTGTTGGTGATGAACGGTGTAAGGTCAAGAACAACCGGGCCATTATAACCGGGAGCCTGGTGATGAAGGTGTGCGCCGGTGATGGCGCTGCTCAGGCCATCTACCACTACGTGAAAGGATAGCTTTTGCTGGCTTTTTGAGAGGATAAAAGACGCCAGGCCGCTGCCGGCCGGTGCAACTGCTGGCACTTCATTAGCTCCGCTCAACCAGGTCATGATCCCTTTGTCTTCTTCAGGTAACAGCTGGCCTCTGACTTCGCCGTTGGGGTAAGCGGTAGTGTGCACATTGATATAGTACATGCCGCTTAACAGGTTAGAGAGAAGTGTAGGATTAACGGTCAAACCGGTCATCGTTGCCTTAATGCGGTTCCCGGTGATAAAAGGTGACAGGTCCAATACGACGGGACCGGCCACACCTACCGGGCCGGCATGTATATGCGCGGCTGTGATCGGTCCTGTGAGTCCGTTAACGGTTGTCTCCAGGCAAGCTGAGTCTATATCATCGCTGATAAACAATGTAGTGACACCAACCCCGCCCAGCGGTAGGGACGGCACTTCCTGGGCAGCGTCCATTTGCGCGGTGAATAAATACTTGCCTGTGAGATGATCGGCAAATGTCGTGTGGCTAACTAGTAAGGCAGTGAATACCAACGCCCATTGGGTAAATCTTTTCATAAGGAGACAGTTTTGGTTATAATGTTATTTACGGAACAATTAGAAAACCAGATTCAGTTTTCTGAAAGAAAAAGCATTGGATAAAAATGAGCTAACAGCAAAGCGGCAGCGTAAAAATTATGCCCTTATATTTTTATGCTGTAGTTTCATGCGCTGATTGAAAACACGAAGCAATTAATAGGTACATATCGTAAGCATTATACATGGGCAAATTCGTTGTTACTTCGCAAAGTTTTTTGGATACCATCGTCAGCCGTCGCCAGGGTGAAACAAAGCTCGGGGAGCGTGTGCAACTTATCGGGAACGGGGACTGGGAGGACGAGGTGAAAAACAGTCCGGCTAAGTTTGTTGTTCTTGGTATACCTGAAGATATTGGAGTAAGGGCTAATCATGGAGTGGGTGGCGCGCATACTTTGTGGCCGGTAGCACTGAAAACACTGGTCAATGTGCAGAGCACTACACAGTTGCAAGGTGATGATATTCTTGTGCTGGGGGCGTTCGACTTTGCAGACAAGATACGCCAGTCGGAGAACATGACTGTTGAACAATTACGGGAATTGGTGCAGTATGTTGACGACACGGTTCAACCGCTTATTACTGCGATCATCGCTGCCGGCAAAGTGCCTATTGTTATCGGTGGAGGGCACAACAATTCTTACCCGCTGATCAAAGGCGCATCTCTGGTAAATGACAAGCCTGTGAATTGCATCAACCTCGATGCACATAGCGACTTCAGGGCAATGGAAGGCAGGCATAGTGGTAACGGTTTTCGGTATGCACATCGCGGCGGATTTCTCGAGAAGTATTCGGTTATTGGCTTACACGAGAACTATAACTCGCAGGACGTTATCGGTGAATTGGTGGATGATCCTGATCTGCACTTCAGTTTTTTTGAAGACATTTTCCTGCGCGATAAACTGAGCTTTGAAGAGGCTGTAAAAAACGCCATCAGCAAAACAACCGGCAGACCGGTAGGGCTTGAGCTGGATCTCGATTGTATAGAAAAGACTTTGTCCAGCGCTTATACGCCTTGCGGTATTTCTGCCGTGCAGGCACGGCAGTATGTCAACTGGTGTGCGCAATTGATACACCCTGTTTACTTACATCTTGCCGAAGGTGCAGCTGAGCTGCGCGACGGTCGTAAGGCTGCCTCAACAGGCAAGCTGGTAGCCTATCTTGTTACAGATTTCATAAAAGCCTACAAGCAGAAGCGCGGACTTTTTAGCTGATAGCGTTAGGTTTACGCATTCTTTAATTGCCATTGTGGAAATAGCGACCATTCAATGGCATAACCTTTTGGCGTTCTGCACAAATGGAAGGTGATGGAGCATTTTACAGAAGCAGGGAACTTGATTAGCCAGGAACTGCCTGAGCTGAATGAACGTTTTGAAAAAAGCCCGGTGCCGGGATTACACAAGACCATGCGCGCATTGTTTGACTATACACAAGAGAAAGTAGATACCTACGATCTTGGCGCTGTTCAAAAGTGTTTTTCCGTGGTAGAGAGGTTGTACGCCGATGGCAATATGGCCCTACGCAATGCGATTGAGAATGTATATGTATTTTCTCTGGAAAAAATACTGTGTAGTACCTGCGCGCACAAGGCGGAGCTCATGAATATGATACCAGAAACGCTGCATGCAGCCTACGTGCGACAGATGATCTGCAGTAATATTTAACAATGATTACAGGTCGGGTGCGTTGAATGTATCGCCCTGGTTAAGATCGCCTGTATCATAACCCTTTTTAAACCAGTGCATACGCTGCGCTGATGTGCCATGGGTGAAGGCATCGGGTACGACATGTCCCTGCGATTCGCGTTGCAGCCGGTCATCGCCAATGGCGTTTGCGGCGTTAAGCGCTTCTTCCATGTCGCCGCTCTCCAGGATATTCTTCATGCGCTGAGCATGATGTGCCCATACGCCTGCAAAAAAGTCGGCCTGTAACTCCAGTTTTACCGATAGCCTGTTTCCTTCCGCTTCGCTTACCTGCTGGCGCATCCTTTGCACTTCGTCAGAGATCCCAAGAATATTTTGTACATGATGGCCCACTTCATGTGCCACTACGTAAGCCATGGCGAAATCGCCGGGGGCGTTGAAGCGTTCTTTCAGGTCGTTGTAAAAGGAAAGGTCGATGTATAGTTTGCCATCCAGCGGGCAGTAGAACGGGCCGGTGGCCGAACTGGCATTGCCGCAAGCCGACGATACATAGCCATTGAACAATACCATAGCGGGTTCCTGGTATTGCTTACCCATGTCGCTGAACAACTTGTTCCAGACATCTTCGGTATCGGCGAGTACTACAGATACGAATTGCGCAGCTTCGTCTTCGGCAGCCTTTTCCTCCTGCGTTTGGGGAGCGCTATCGCCCTGGGGCATAATTGCAGAAGGATCACCGCCCAATAAATAAATGATCAATCCGAGTACGGCTGCGCCGATTCCACCACCCAGTATTTTACCACCTCCACCCATACCTCTCCGGTCTTCAACATTGCCGCTCGTACGCCTGCCTTTCCAAAGCATAATATCTTTTTTTGAAAACCTACATAATATTGATGCCAATTATTTTCTCACGACTTCCCACAATACTACGCCCATGCTCACAGATATATTCAGCGAATGCTTTGAGCCCCACTGCGGTATCTCTATGCAGCCTTCCGATAATTTGAGCGCTTCATCGTTAACGCCGGTTACTTCATTTCCGAACACCAAAGCTATTTTTTCATCGTTCCGGCTGAAACTATTGAGGGGAATGCTATTGTGTGCCTGCTCCACCGAGTATACCGTGTAACCTGCATCTTTTGCAGCGTGTACTGCTTCGATGGTTGTTTTAAAATGCTTCCAGTTTACCGTTTCGGTGGCGCCAAGTGCGGTTTTATGGATATCACGGTGGGGCGGAGTGGGCGTGTACCCGCAAAGGTATAACGCCTCAACAGCGAAAGCATCGCAGGTACGGAAGGCTGAACCGACGTTATGCATACTGCGCACATCATCCATTATAACGATAACGTGGTGTTTTTCAGCGGCTTTCACCTCTTCGCCCGACAAGCGGCCGAGCTCCTCCATCGATTTTTTCGTGTACATGAGACAAAATTCGAAATTATATTGATAATCAGCGTCCCGGTGGTTGAATTCTGTTTTTGCCTTATCTTTGTGTAAAATATTTAAATCGGAACATTATGAGCGCTCTGTGGGAAAACCAGGGAGGAGTACAATGGCAAACACAAGCTGACGAAGACCAGGACGTGCTGGTGGAATCCCTTCACAGCCTAATAGTTTGGAACGATGATGTAAACACCTTTGATCATGTGATAGAATCGCTGATAGATGTTTGCGAACATAGTCCCGAGCAGGCAGAACAGTGTGCCATGATCATTCACCACAAAGGTAAGTATGGAGTGAAGAATGGTAGTTTCGATTTTCTCAGGCCACTTGCCGAAGCGCTTATCAACCGCAGCATCCAAGCAACAATTGACTATTAAAAAAACTCGATATAAACGCGAAGGGTGCAGCAATGTACCCTTTTTCTTTTAATATCCCCCGCATTTTACCCCGCCTGTTTAAGGCAGTCATTTCATTCTCTGGGCCTTAGATGCTATTTTTGAAGGTCTTAATAACGTCTCCCATTATGCGCTATTCCTGTTTAGCACTCCTGTTTATTGCCCAGCTATCATTTGCACAGAAAAAACAGATCACCCTCGAAGACATCTGGGTGAAGAATACTTTCCGGACAAAAGTTGTTCCGGGCTTCAATGCTATGACCGATGGCAAGCTCTACACACAGATAGATAAGGAAGGCGACAGACAGCTTTTGCGTATATACGATCTGAAAACAGGCAAACAAGAGCGAACCATATTTGACAATGGAGAGCGCACGCTGGATGGCAAACAGCTTTCACTAGACGATTATGCGTTCAGCAAGGACGAAAAAAAGATATTGATAAGAAACGAGAGTCAGCCTATCTACCGCAGGTCTGCACTTTATCGCAGTTATGTGTACGATATGGCTACGGGGAAAGTGCTGCAGGTAGACACCGCCAAAGTGCTACATGCCGGTTTTTCGCCCGATGGTAACAAAGTGGCTTTCGTAAGCGGCAACAATCTTTACTATAAAGATCTGAAAACAGGTGGGACTGTAGCAGTAACTACCGATGGCGAGGTAAATAAGATCATCAACGGCAACTGCGATTGGGTGTATGAAGAAGAGTTTGGTTTTACCCGTGCCTTTGAGTGGTCGCCTGATAGTAAACACCTTGCGTTTTACCGTTTTGATGAATCAAACGTACCGCAATACATATTGCCGATGTATACAGGACTGTATCCGAATAACTACACTTACAAATATCCCAAGGCAGGCGAACCGAACTCGGTAGTGCAAATAAAAGTTTACGATGTGAACAGTGCGCGTACGGTAACTGCAAATGTGGGAACAGAGACAGATCAGTATATACCGCGCATCAAATGGACCAAGGACGCTTCAAAGCTCTGCGTATACCGCCTTAATCGCCTTCAAAATAAACTGGAATTACTGTTGGCCGACGCAGGTACCGGTAATTCAAGTATTATTTACACGGAAGAGAATCCTTATTACGTGGAG
>JAJNBR010000018.1 GCA_021156265.1 Flavipsychrobacter sp. | reverse complement strand
TGTGTATTTTATCTGGCATAAATACAGCACATGTTAAGGCAACTCCTGGCTTTACTGGCTTTTGTTTCGACCGCCGCGTATGCGCAGAAAAACTACATAGACTATCACAGGGAAATCATCAAAGCTGAAGAGCTGTTCCTTAAAAACGACTTTGTAGGCAGCCTGAAAAAATATAAGGACATCTTCACCGTATATCCACAGCCCTTTGCCAAGGATTGTTTTACGGCGTTACAGATCGCGTGCCTGAGAAACGACACGGCAAACGCCTCGTACTTTTTCCAAAAAGCTTTGAACGGGGAATCACCTGGACGGTTGTAAATGCAGTACCCCAGTTAAAAAATATGCTTTTGGACCAGTATCAGTATGGTAACAAAACAAAAACGTTGTATGATAAATGCCGTCCTAAATATCTTGCTACACTTGACACCCAGCTACGGCGAGAAATTGTAAGACGTGTAAAGTGGGATAATTCAGCTAAGAGATTAAGTAAACCCGCTCAAACCAGCGTTTTAGACAGGAACATACAATTCATGGATTCGCTGGTAAAACACTCCGGATACCCAGGTGAGCATCAAATCGGCCTTGCTGACCAGGCGCTTTATAATGGCGCTAAACACATTCACGCAAATATGCTCTCGTCAATACCTGCGGTAATTTACTTTCACCATTATTGTGGCCTACAGTTGATGAAGAAAGAATTGTTGGAGGCTGTGCGCAATGGTGAGCTACAACCGGCGGAATATGCATTAATATACGAATGGTCCTATGCTTATTTGCGAAGAAAGGCGTTCGTAGCCAAATACAAGGAGCAATACGCACGATACCTGAAATCCTATAACTTTTTTGATTTTTCGATCTCTTGTCCGCCTGCGGCAAAGACCGAGCAATTCAATTTTTACCTGGAATCTACCTACTATTCAGCAGATACCCCATTTGTTGACAGATGCCGCCGGGAAATAGGCATGGCGAGCATTCAACACTATGCGCGGAAGAAAGAATTTGCTCGCAAATACAGCCTAATGCTGTTTTTCGGCGTGTTCGGGAACCTCTAAAGGGAATTTAGTCCTGCTTTGGCACCGTGCGGAATATCACATCCCACAATACCGAACTCACCCCAAAGCCTTTATCCGGCGCTTTGTAGTGGTGCAGGTGGTGATTACGCCATAAGGCTTTCAGGGGCTTAGGCGGTGCAAACGCATGAATAGCGAAATGCATAGAGCCGTACATCAGGTAACCGAACAGGAAACCGGGGAAGAAAGCCAGAGCCCACCAGCCCATAGCGAGATGCATCAGGTAAAAGATGATAGCAGCGATGACCATGCTGGGCACAGGCGGCATAAATAGGCGCTCTTTGTCGCGGGGAAACTCATGGTGCACGCCGTGCATCGTGTACACAAACTTTTTTGCACGCGGGCTTTCAACGATCATGTGAAAGAGGTGGCGGTGCATCAGGTATTCAAACAAACTCCAGAATAATGCGCCCCCAATAAAAAGAAGCGCTTCGGTTCCCGCGCCGACACTTTTATAAACAGCTCCGTAATAAAGCATAAATACGATAACAGGGAAATACATACTATAAATGACCAGTGGATGAGTCTTGGTCATCATCTCCATGTAATCGCTTTTAAACAGTCGTGCCTGTCCCTTATTTTTGATCTTATCGAATTCCATAAGTGAATGTGCTAAGATGACAATACAAAATTAATGCCTGAACCTAAATATCATACAGGTTCTTTATCATCTTCTTCTATAAGCCACTCCGGACCTTTGTTTTTCCGGAGCACCTTATCCATCCACAACAAAAATGCGGGTTGCAAGGTAAGATTTGCTACCATAGCCAATAGCAATGTGAGCGACGTCAAGTAGCCCAGCGATTTGGTACCATCAAAGTCAGACAAGGCAAAAACACCAAATCCTGCTATAAGTATCAACGAAGTATATATTATACTCAAGCCAGTATCGTGAATTGTTTTTCTCACAGTAACGGCAATATCATCGTCATGGCGGATGAGTTCCTGTTTAAAATTCACCAGGAAACGAATGGTAACATCAATAGTAATTCCCAGCGCTACGCTAAATACCAGGACGGTGGAAGGCTTAATGGGAATTCCCACCCAACCCATGATACCGGCAGTAATAAGGAGAGGCACAATATTGATCACGACCGAGATAAGAAGTATTCTCCACGATCTGAACAGCAGTATCATACAGCCAAATATCATCAGGAACGCAAGTATCAGGCTATCTCTTAAGCTGTTGATGATAAACCGGCTGCCTTCCAGGAACACGATACTCGTACCGGTAAAGCTCACATTGTATTTGCTGCTGTCGAACAGTTCGTAAGTTTTAGGGCGGATACTGTCCAGAAGCTGAGGCAGGCGTTTTGAACCGACATCGGCCATACTGATGCTTAGCCTTGTTTTTTGTTTAGTACTATCCATAAAGGCGTTCAGCAGCTTGTTGAACGTGCTGTTCTTATCACCCTTTGAACGGAGATACGGCTGGATAAAAGCGCCATCGAACATATTAGGCACGGCATAGCTACTACTATCGCCGTCGTAAAACGCCTGTCGGGCAAACTTGATTCCTTCTACAATCGAAAGGGAATGACCAATTTCCGGGAATTGTTGCAGGTAGACATTCAACTCATCCACTTTTTGCAGCACAGGTAGCGACACTGCTCCATTCTTCTTTTTGGTATCTATCACTATCTCCAGCGGCATCACCCCCCTAAAGTTCTTCTCAAAAAACTTCAGGTCCTGGTACACCTTAGCATCTTTAGGAAGGTCATCCACTATGTGTCCGACCGTATGCAGACGCGTAATGCCAATAACAGAAAATATGCAGATAACGATGGTAAACCCATAGATCCAAACACGGTGGCCAAAGACCCAGTTGGTCAGCGTAGTCAGCAGGTTGTTCATCCACTTACTCTCCAGGTAGCTGGTATGCTTACCGGCAGGCGGTGGCAGAAAGCTGAACAGTGCCGGGATAAATACAAGCGAGATAAAAAATATCGCCATGATGTTAAGTCCTGCCACCAGGCCAAACTCCTTCAGTAACTGGCTTTTCGTAAAAAAGAACACCCCAAATCCGATAGCGGCAGTCAGGTTAGTAAACAAGGTGACGATACCCATCCTGTCCACCATACGCATGAGTGCCTTCATTTTATTCTGATGCTGGTTGTACTCCGAATGGTATTTATTCAGGAAATACACACAGTTGGGAATGCCGATCACCACTATTAGTGGCGGAATTAACGCCGTCAGCAACGTGATCTTATAGTCGAGCAGGGCGATCGTACCCACAGACCAGATCACACCCACCGCCACCACTATCATAGATGCCAGAACTGCCATAAACGACCGGAAGAATAGAGCCAGGATCACCGCCGTCAATACAAACGACATGATCAGGAACATTTTCATCTCCTCCTGAACCTGAGCGGCCATCATAGTTCGGATGAGCGGTAGACCGGAGTAATGCATCTCGATCTGGTGCTTTTGACCAAACTGATCGCTTATAGCAACAATGTCTTTGACAACGATCGTACGGCTCTTGGAGTTTAGTATTTTCTTATCAATACGCAACGCCATCAGGTATGCACCTGTTTCGGGGTTGTAGAGAAATCCACGATAAAAAGGAAGGTTATAGAATGTCCTTCGGATGCTGTCTATATTATTAATAGTCTGCGGTGTCACGATCTTCTCCGGTTTGAGCTGACCGGTTACTGTGTCTTTGACCAGCGTGATGGCTCCCGGAATGCTGAGCACATTTTCAACGGCTCCAATTTTTTCAAGGTCTGCAACCAGCCTGGCATAATCGGTGAAGAATTCTTTATTAAAAAAGTCGTTCGTCTGTACACCGATGACCATCAGGTTACCATCCTCGCCAAACTGCTTACGGAAAGCCTGGTAATCTATATATTTGGGATTATCTGTAGGAATAGCGTTGGTGAACTCATAGCTGAGTTCTACCTTGCTGGCGTAGTAGCCCATTACAGAAGTAAGTGCCAGTAATAATACCAGCAGGGTAACACGAAATTTAATTACGAACGCTGCTATGCGATGCCACATTATATACCAGGAGATGTGGGCGCAAAAGTAGCAATATTAGGCTATAATGACCTGCCAGATATCGGCATATCGATTAATCTAATATTATGAATCTGTCCGCGTCTTTTAAAAAGGGAAGTTGTTGCCGGGTATTAACGACCGTATCCTTCTGAAGAGTGACCGTATGCACGGCAGCTTCATTTGACTGCTGCCAGATCAGTTCCCCGAGAGGACCGAATACACTACTGTCGCCCGAGTGATTAATGTCGTTGCCATCTTTACCAACCCTGTTTACACCAACCACATAGCATTGATTTTCAATGGCTCGTGCTTGCAACAAGGTCTTCCATGCAAGATTTCGACGCTCTGGCCAGTTAGCTACATAAAGTAATACATCGTAATCATCGCCCTGGTTTCTTGACCAAACCGGGAACCGAAGATCATAACACACCTGCAGGCAAATACGAAATCCTTTTACTTGCGCAATAACCCGTTTACTTCCGGCACTGTAGTGCCGGTCTTCTTCTGCATAAGCAAACAGGTGGCGCTTATCGTAAACGCCTGTTTGTCCATCCGGTTGCACCCAAAGCATCCGGTTAAAGTAGTTGCCGTCTTGCTCTATCATCAGGCTACCCGTCAAAATGCACCGGTTTTTTTTCGCCATCTCTTTCATCCACTGGACGGATGGGCCGTCCATCGTTTCCGCAAACAGCTCAGGCTGCATGCTAAACCCGGTGCTAAACATTTCGGGTAAAACAACAACCTCCTTTAGCCCGCGAGTGCTTTCAATAAGCTGTTCGTACTGCCTGAGGTTAGCTTCTTTGTCTTCCCAAACAATGTCGGGTTGTATCAGTGTTATATTCAGTTCGGCAGCTGGCATCTTATTGCAATTTTACTAGATAATAATTTTTCACGGCTTTGTGCCTGGTTGCAGGATTCAGAAAATCCGGGGTCAACTCACTCACTTTAAAATAAACACCTTTTTTCGCTATTGTATGAGGCCGAGCTTTCAGGTCTTTCATCCCATCATCACCTGTGAGTAGATGGCCTTTTAGCATATTCAAGTCATCTTCCCGCTTTAAAACGCCAGAAGAATAAAAATGTGCCGCATTCAACGGGTCATCGCATTTATAGGCAAGCACCTGTTCGGGCGGGATGTTGTTTGATCTGATATACTTTCCCACCTGCGAACCCAGCTGGTATTCCATCAGCTTGTAATAAAAATGATGCGTCATAAAAATATTGGCCAGTACGATGGCCGAAACAGGCGCCCAGAATAGCTTGCCTTTGATCTTTTTATTCAGCACGATGATCAACCATACTGCAAAAGCTATAACCCATAATACAACCAACAAGGCCTCGCCGGGAAAAACCACCACAATCGTTAAGAGCGCCGCGACCAAAATGAGTAAAGAAATTACTACTTGTGTTGGTTTGAATATTCTATACAACCTATAACAGCGGGTATCCTCGAACAGCCTGCCAATAAAAGTTGCCGTAATGATCGCTGCCAGCGGAAATACTACAAAAATGTAATGCGGCAGCTGGTAACGCGACGAACCCAATGCTATATAGGCCAGCAGAAAGCCCCCCATTGTTATCCATTCCTGGTGCGGGTACAGGCGAAGATTCTGTTTTATCAATTGCATCACGTTTACAACAAGGGCAGTTATAAATAGAATTATCCAGGGCAGGAATGACCAAAGCATGTTTGACATCAGGAAGTCGAACCCGGCGCCATTATTCCAGGGACTTTCCCCCGTAATGCGGCCAAAGCTTTGCGACCAGTAGAAAAACCTGAGACCCGAAACACCCGTTAATCCGTTCACTGTCTTTTCGGGGTGCATATCGAACTGTTGATACAAACCAATGCTCATGGGCACCAGGAAGATGGCGATTAGCAGCGCATCCAGTAAATGGTACGGACTAAACAGTTGTTTCCAGTCACGCTTCAGTACCCAGTCGCTACCAAAGCAAAACAGCGGTACCAGCAGCGCTATCGGGCCTTTGGTCATCATGCCGCACGCTATACTCGCGGTACCGCCCAACACATAATACCATCGCCTATGCAGTTCAGTTTCTTTTATCATCCATATAGCTGTAATCACACAGCTCATCAGGATCGTATCTGTCCGCACGTCGTTCGTCATCAGGAACATACCCTGGCAGGTGCCGAGAATAAGCGCCGCCATACGCGCTATATTTTCATTATATAACAACCGTGCAAGCCGGTAGGTTGCATAGATAGCCCAGAGGGCAAACAATATAGAAGGAAGTTTATACCCCAGATTGCTCGCGCCAAAAACGCTCATGCTTAGCGCGCTGACCCAAAACAGGAAAGGAGGTTTGTCTAAATAGTCGGCACCGCGATCATACACCTGCAGGTAACTGCCGCTTTGCTCCATCTCCCTGCTTATCTCAGCGTATTGCGACGCGTCAATATCCATAATATCAACACGAATAGCGGATAAATGAAGTAGGGCTATTAATACAAAAACCCAGAAAGGTACCTTTGGCATGAATCTATTTTGCAGTAGCAAAAATAGTTGCAATTTTATCGAATGCTGCATCTCCGTTATTATCCTTTCGAACTGGCCTTTGAATACCCCTTTACCATATCAAAAGGCACTAAGACCCACCAACCCACATTAGTAGTGGCGTTGGGACTGGGTAGTTTGACAGGATTTGGAGAGGCCCCGGCTATCAGCTATTATAATGTGACCGTACAGGGCATGATCGACGCGCTTGAAGCAAAAAGAGGTGTTATCGAGCGCTATGCGCTGATGGACCCACAACGCTTCTGGCATTTCCTGCATCATCTTCTTCCGGGTAATGAGTTTCTGATAGCGGCACTGGACATAGCCGGCTGGGACTTATTTGCCAAAATGCGACGCAAGCCGCTACACCAGTTACTGGGATTGAAATGGGAAAACTTGCCCATTACCGACTATACCATCGGGTTGGATACAGCAGAGACAATGATAGAAAAGCTAAAGGCGCATCCCTGGCCACTGTATAAGATAAAGCTGGGAAGGGCAGATGATATAGACCTGCTGCGCGCACTCCGCCAGCATACTGAGGCTCCGTTCAGGGTGGATGCAAATGAAGGCTGGACGTTTGATGAAGCCAAACAATTATTGCCCGAGCTGGTCAAGCTTGGGGTAAATATGGTAGAGCAACCGTTGTCGCGTAAGGAGAACGAGGCAATGAAGGAATTAAAGGCCTTTTCACCACTTCCGCTGTTTGCCGACGAAAGCTGTGTGACCGAGGAAGACGTCAAGGCATGCGCAGACGGCTTTCATGGTATCAATATCAAACTAACCAAATGCGGCGGTATAACGCCTGCATTGCGCATGGAGCAGGAAGCACGCAAGCTAGGTCTGAAAGTGATGATGGGTTCCATGAATGAAAGCACAGTTGGGTCGGCTGCTATAGCGCACCTGATGCCAATTCTGGATGAAGTAGATGTCGACGGACCGCTGTTACTGAAGGAAGACATAGCTGAAGGACTGACCTATGAAAATGGCAAGGTTAACGTGAGTCAGTACACAGGGCTCGGAGTAGGTTTTAAGGGAGTGAAATTTGAGAAGAACCAATTTAGAAACTAGTTTTGAGTGATGCGCATACAGCAAAATATTTCATTAAAGCCTTACAATACATTCGGAATTGATCTACCTGCAGAATCTTTCCTGGAGATAGACGATCATGGTACACTCGCCGATATTTTGACTGACAAAGCGCTACCGGCAAAAAAAAATATACTTGGCGGCGGCAGTAATGTCTTACTTACACAGCCGGTGGCAGGATTAACAATCTTAAATAGTAGCAAAGGAATAACAAAAGTAAAAGAAGACGATAATCATGTTTGGCTGGATGTGAGCTCAGGTGAAGTGTGGCATGACTTCGTGCTCTATGCTATTGCCAATGATCTGGCTGGTGTAGAAAACCTGTCACTGATCCCCGGTACGGTAGGTGCGTCGCCTATGCAAAACATTGGCGCCTATGGTGTAGAGGCGAAGGAGACGATCGACTCAGTTACTTTCTGGCATCTTGAGGACAAAGGCTACCTAACACTGAACAACAATGAATGCAGGTTTGGCTACCGTGACAGTATATTTAAACACGAATTGAAGAATAAGGTGTTCATCACATCTGTCCGCTACCGGCTGAATAAAAAACCTGACTTCAATGTCAGCTACGGCGCCATTGAACAGGAACTGCAGAAAATGAATATAAGCGAAGTATCGATAAAAGCTATCTCCGACGCAGTTATTGCCATTCGCACCAGCAAGCTACCCGATCCAAAAAAGATCGGGAATGCAGGCAGCTTTTTCAAAAACCCGACAATTTCAATAAAACAATACGATCAGCTGAAAACTCAGTACCCGGATATCCCTTCCTATCCTGTCAGCGAAACATCGGTGAAAGTACCCGCGGGCTGGCTCATAGAGCAATGTGGCTGGAAAGGATTTAAAGACGGCAACATAGGCGTGCATCAGAAGCAGGCATTGGTATTGGTCAACTACGGTGGAGGCAATGGCGCTGATATATGGGCGTTGTCAGAAAAAGTACTTAAGTCGGTTCAAGACAAATACGGCATAGAGCTTGAACGCGAAGTGCAAGTGTGGTAGCTAGTCCACCAATGGGAGTCTTATGAAGAAAGTGGTGCCTTTACCTTCCTCCGTATCAAACCAGATCGATCCGCGCCAAAATTCGATGATCTTTTTCGTCATAGCCAAACCAAGACCAGTGCCAGATGATTTAGTAGTAAAGTAAGGCTGGAATATTCTTTCAACTACATCAGCCGGAATACCGTCACCATTGTCAGCAAACGATATAACCACATATCCGTCGTCTTTTTGGAGACTAACCAATATCTCCCCTGCTCGCTCTTCGGGCACTGCCTGTACTGCATTCTCCAATAAGTTGGTAAACACCCGCAGCAGCTGGCTTTTATCAGCATGTACGGCAAGCTGTTCATTTGACCGGTTTAATGACACTCTTACATTTTCCTCGTTCAGGTATAGCTCCACTGCGCGGTCAAGCAATTCATTCAGGTCAAAATCTTCAGGTTTTGCCTCCGGCATTTTAGCGAAATTCGAAAACTCAGAAGCAATGTAGGACAGATTATCTATCTGTTCTATCAGTGACTCTGATACCTTCATGGCCAGTCCGGCAACATCAGGGTGATTCCCCTTTATCGCCTGCTGCAGATATTGAATATTCAGCTTCATAGGTGTCAATGGGTTTTTGATCTCATGCGCCACCTGTCGTGCCATTTCTCGCCATGCACTTTCACGTTCACTTTGCGCCAGAAGCACTGCGTTTTCTTCCACCTTCTTTACCATCTTATTATATTCCGCCACCAAGGTTCCTATCTCATCTTCATAAGGCCAGTCAATAGGCTCATTTTGGGTGAGACTTAGGCGTTCAAACCTGCTGATAACAACACTCAACGTTCTGGTCAGCCAACGGGTGATGAAGATCGTAAGCACGGTAGACAACAGGAAGATAAAGGCATACAGGTTGATAAGCGCGACGAGGATATTGGATATCTGAAAATTAAGTTCCTTTTCAGAGGAGAAGAATGGCACGTTAATATAACCAAGCGCCTTACCCTCCTCATCCCTCACAGGTACATAACACGATAGATAAGAAAGCCTGCCTATCGTTTCCTCCTGGATAAGTATTTGGCTGTTACTCGCCAACATAAAATATGCATCGGGACGGATAATACGCGCTAACAGTATCTTATCATAAATGCTTTCCTGCGATGCAACTTTCAGTATGCCGCTGGCGCCAAAAATATTGATGTCTATTTTTTGGGCTGTTGCAAGTGCAGTAATAAAATATTTGAACTCAGGGCTTCGCGTTACACGGCTAAATTGTTCATTATCGGCAAGCCCGTTCTCCTGTTTCAGGTATTGCAATGTTGAGCGCTCAACGATCTGTATTGTTCTCGACATCTTTTTCCGGTTCGACTGTTTGTACTGCACCGTAAAATAAAGGATGGTCACAATACCGATAACCAGGAAAGAGATCAGCACTATTCCCAGCATCGAAAAATGTATGCGTTTGCGAAGCGTAAGATTGATGAACTTATTATATGATTTCGCCCTGGTAAAATAGGCAAGGCTCAATCGGTATATAACAATAAACAGCACGATCAGTATCTGTATACCAAACAAATAAGAGAACAGTGTAATGCTGTCAAGCCATACCTTATAAAAACGAATGACTATTACCGTTTTAGTTTTATCGGCATTATACCGCAATTCTGAAGAGCCATCCCATTTTGTAAAAATGTGCTCGCCTTCGATGTTATCATTGCCCAGGTACACAGGAAACGAGTAGTCCCCGTTTTGGGTAAGGAGCTTGTTGTTCACATAAACACCATACGCATAGTTCGGATCAGCCTGCCCGGTTTTTATATTGCCCGGCTGCAACAATTCGGGATACACAGTCTCGCCTGCCGACTCTTTAATCGAAAGATCCACAAATACAGTCCCCAGCAAACGACCCGGACTGTCGACATATATGGGCACTCTTGCCAGGTAGTAATCGCCGTCTTGTGCAAACTCTTTATAAAAAAGAGTAGTATCCCCCGTTATCTCGGCATTCTCAATTTCCCGCTCCAGTGTCTTGAAACTCACAGTGTCCCCGTTATACAAGCCATATCCGGCTTTATCAAATAGAAGTATTTTTGACTGGTACTTGTTCAGCTGGCCTCCCAGGTACAGCGCGTCAAAACGTTCGTTAATAGCTCTTCTCCCTTCAGAAGTAGGCATTTCAAAAAAGCGCCGCAGCACACCATCGCGTTGAATGTTCTGTGAAATGGTTTTAAAAGCAAACTCGGTCACATCATCACGTTGTCGCACCACCTCTTCTGCATACCTTTTACGTGTTTCGGCCTCTTTGATGTTGTAGAAGTACAGCAATGTTGCCGTACAAAATGCACAAACAATAAACGACCAGAAGATCATCTGCGGGGAGAACAGGTCTGAAATATCGGTCAGTGCTTTAAAATCCAGCAGGATCGTGAATACAACCAGGCATCCCAGCAGGTAGTAAGGGAGTTCTGTTGTGCGGTTCTCGCTTGTCAGTATTATAAGAATAACGCCGGTGATCAGCACGATCACGTTCTTAACTACCGAACTGCCTGCCAGTGCCAATAATTGAACGTTGAACAGGTAAATGACCAGGCACGACGTTCCTGTGATTAAGCCAATAGTTAAGAGGCCGACTATTGTATAAAAAGTAATAGAATAAAAATGGCTGACATCAAACGATATCATCGAATCCACTACCAGGCTGCGTACTATATGAATGTAAGCCGAAGCATACCATATCAGCAGACACGAAATAGCCGCAGCCGCCAGTATCCGCGGCACTCTGCCGAGTCGGGTATCCTTGAAAAAGTTATAAGGCACATGCCTCAGTGTAAAAATGATGATCCAGAGCAGACAAAGTGTGTTGATCAGCAGATCGCCCAATGATGGTAAAAAGCTGCTTGATGCATACAACTGCGGAGAAAATATCGGAAGGTCGTTCAAATGAAAGGGCAATCCCCATATATATGTTGCACCCCGCACCAATAGGATTGCACCCACTGTTACCGCAAAACCAAGCCATGGATTTCGTTTTCTCGTCAGGTATATAGTGATCAGCTGCAACCATATGATAGTAACACCCAATGCGAATGCCACGAGCCACAGCATTAGCCTGCCCGGTACCCAGCTCGCTTTTTCCTGCGGAAAAGAAAGATGAAAAAGAGAGTGTCCGTCCACGTTTCTGACCTCGTAGCTGCCCGTCACTTTTCTGTCCAGTACATCCGTAGCAAGTGGAATATACGGCTGGGCTTCAAAATGAGAACGCAGATAATTGTTCTCGAAGGGGTATCGATGTACAATGGGAATAAGCACAGTGATGTGTTTTGTGCTATCCAGGTAGGAAGGGTGTAAGCATTTCTTCACAAAGCTGCCCCTGTCATTCCTTTCCAGTTTGATATCCGTATGCAACCCATTGCAGTCGGCTAAAAACTCGTTAGAGTTCCAGAAAACGACAATGCCTCTATCGTATCCGAAAATATAGTAGGGTAATTCGGTAATATGCTTTACATCGTTCGCGGTAGGTTTTTCGGCAAACAATCTGGCTATCAGCGCCGAATCTTCTACCAGGTCTTTAAGACTATTTTCTTTTTTATGCAGATCCCCGGCAATGGCCTTTGTCATCTGTACCGGGGTGATCTCTTGTGTTTTTGTATAAAAACGAAATATGGTAATACTCCACAGCAGTATGCTTAACCACAACCAACCTCGATATGGGTATAACCTGAACACCTATTTTATTGTTCTTCTTTTTTTGCCTGGTTCCATAATGCATCCATCTCTTCAAGCGTCATGGCGGTAAGCGACTTCCCTTGCTGACTGGCAAGGGTTTCTATGTATTGAAAACGACGGATGAACTTTTTATTAGTCCCTTCGAGCGCCAGCTCGGGGTCAACCTTCGCAAAGCGCGCATAGTTTATCAACGCGAACATCACGTCGCCAAACTCGTCTTCTATTTTCTGCTGATCGCCGTTGTCAACAGCTTCATATAATTCTTTTATCTCCTCCTCAACTTTCTCTTTCACCTGGTCTATATGGTCCCACTCAAAGCCTACCTGTTTTGTTTTTTCCTGTAATCTCAACGCTTTGATCATTGCAGGCATAGATGGTGGAATGCCACTCAATATCGACTTTTTACCTTCTTTCAGCTTCAGCATCTCCCAGTTTTGCTTCACCTGTTCTTCGTTTTCCACCTGCACACTACCATATATATGTGGATGGCGTGAAACGAGCTTGTTACAAACCGTTTCGATCACATCATCAAACGTAAACTCATTTTTTTCCGCGCCTATTTTGCTGTAGAATACAATATGCAACAGGAGGTCACCCAGCTCTTCCTTCAATTGCTGCCAGTTCTCCTCGACGATCGCATCTCCCAGCTCATACACTTCTTCCACGGTTTGCGGACGCAACGTTTGTATCGTTTGTTTTTTATCCCAGGGGCATCTTTCCCTGAGTTCATCCATAATGGTCCTTAACCGTTCTATCGATTTTGCGTATTCCATACTTTAAACTGCAGCTATTATTCTTCCTGCCATTTATAACCTTTAATTGAAACTCCGGCCAGGTGCAAGGCGCGGTGGACTACCGTATTGGCGGCCTCTTCGAGACTAGCAGGCCGGCTGTAAAACGAAGGAGTTGCGGGGCAAATGATGCCACCTGCCTCAGTTACAGCGGTCATGTTTTTCAGGTGTATCAGGCTGTACGGCGTTTCGCGAACCACGCATACCAGTTTCCTTCGTTCCTTCAGCATTACGTCAGCAGCTCTCGTAATCAGGTCGTTGCTGATACCTCCTGCTATACGCCCTACCGTTCCCATGCTGCAGGGACAAATGATAAGTGCCTCATAAGACGAACTGCCGGATGCAAAAGGTGCCATGAAATCGTTCTTCTGCCATACCTTGAATGGGAATGATTTATAATCATCATTGCCCAGCTCGTATTGCCATACCGTGAAGGCATTATCACTCCACACCACCCCTACTTCCTCCACCTGGTCACCAAGTTTGGACAGGCTTTCCAGCAGGAGCTTTGCATATATTGAACCGCTTGCACCGGTAACCGCCACGGCTATTTTCATATATAAGTTATTATAGCAAGATATTAACAAAGCTACATGGAATTTATCGTAAATTCGTGATACTTAAATTTATTCAGGTTGATGAAACGTGTATTGATTTTGTTGTTGGTAGTGCTGTCTGTAAGCCCTGCAATCCTGGCCGGCGAAAAGAACAAGAAGAAAAAGAAGGCGAAAGAAACAGGCATCAAATGGATGACCTGGGACCAGGCGCAGGTTCAAATGAAAAAGCAACCCAAAAAAGTATGGGTAGACGTGTACACTGACTGGTGCGGCTGGTGTAAGGTGATGGACAAGAAAACATTCAGCGATCCGCAAGTCATCAAATTCATGAATGATAATTTCTACGCAATAAAATTCAACTCTGAAAAAGACGACAGCATCAAGCTGCTGGATAAGCTATATGTCATCAAACCCGAAAACCGCGTAAATGATCTTGCGGTAGAATTACTCCGTGGCCAATTGAGTTACCCTACAAACGTATTCCTGGAGGAAAATTTTCAAAATCCTATTCCTATAGCGGGATACCAGGCAGTACCGCAAATAGAAATGGTGATGCGCTATCTCGGCGAGAATCACTATAAAACCGTGAAGTGGGAAGACTACCAGAAAACGTTCGTCGGCACCTGGAAGGAACAGGCCCCACCGCCTCCTCCTGCATCGAATTAATTGCCCTCAACAATATATTTCATGTCGGTCTGGTAAAATTTGCAGACCGGCTTTAGCCCGCACTCCTCGCATTTAGGTCTGCGGGCTACGCATATGTAACGGCCATGCAATATCAGCCAATGGTGCGCTTTGTGTATTAGTTCGGTAGGAATATGTTTGATGAGCTGCATCTCCGTTTGCAGCGGCGTTTTGGCATTTACAGTTAAACCAATACGTGCCGAGACACGAAACACGTGGGTGTCTACAGCCATATTAGGTTGGTTATATATTACAGACGTGATCACGTTAGCAGTTTTACGGCCTACCCCGGGCAATTTGATCAGTTCTTCCACAGTGTCGGGTACTTCACTATTGTATTGTTCCACCAGCATTTTGCCCATACCAAGCAGGTGGCGCGTCTTGTTGTTGGCAAAACTGATGCTGCGAATGAGTGGTTCTACATCCTCAAATTCTGCCTTCGATAAACTTTCAGCGGTCGGAAATTTTTCAAACAACGCCGGTGTCACGATATTCACACGCTTGTCGGTGCATTGCGCCGAAAGAATGACTGCCACCAGCAGCTGGTACGGGTCCTCATAATGAAGTTCCGTCTCCGCTACAGGCATGTTCTTCTGAAACCAGTCTATTACAAACTCAAACCTTTCTTTCTTCGTCATATTAAAAGCCCGCTATTTCTTTCGAATAACGGGCTATAAAAATAGGCAGTTTATTTATTCTCGTCCGGTTCAAACTCCAGCACAGCCGAATTCATACAGAAACGCTTATGCGTAGGAGGTGGGCCATCGTCAAAAATATGCCCCAGGTGCGAATCGCATCTTCCGCAAACCACTTCGGTACGCATCATGCCATGCGTATTATCGGGAATATACTTTACGCTGTTCGGCCTGATGGCCTCGTAAAAGCTGGGCCAGCCGCAGCTGCTTGCAAACTTGGCATCTGACCGGAACAGGGCATTGCCGCATACAGCGCAATAATACATGCCTTTTGTATCGGTCTTCCAGTATTTGCCCGTAAAGGCCCATTCGGTTTCCTGCTCGCGCGCTATAGCGTACACTTCTCTCGGAAGTATTCTTCTCCATTCTTCGTTGCTCACATTTAGGTGCGCCGTATCTGTCCGCGAATAATACGGATTGTTTTTATGCTCTTCGCTCATGGGCTCTTTGTTTTGCGCATTGGAACATTTAATAAATAGCAGGCTGCTCACAGCCAGGCTCAGTATCAGGTATCTCATAGCAATTTAATGATGCTTTATAAAATAACGGATAATTCGGTGGAAAGGTTTTGCAGAAAATGTTAAAGCGTCTGCCCAACTCCGAAAGAAATATTTCTTTCTATCTTTCGCCCCGATGAACAACCTCAGCCGCAATACCTTGCTGGGCGCTATAATAGTATTACTTATAGCGGTTTATCCGGTGTTTGCACACCTGGGCTACCTGCCTATCCAGTTATGGGATGAATCGAGGCTCGCTATGAATGCCTTTGAAATGCACCGCTCGGGCGAATGGCTGGTAACCACTTTTGACGGCGAGCCCGATCTGTGGAACACCAAACCGCCGCTCATGATATGGTTGCAGGTGCTTTGTATAAAACTCAACGGTCTCAACGAACTATCCATTCGAATCCCCTCAGCTATCGCGACGCTGGCTACATTTCTTTTCCTGTATTGGTTTGCGGCAGTAAAACTTAGAAATCCTTTGTTAGGCGCTGTCATCTGTCTCGTGCTCATTACCTGCCCGGGATATATAGGGCTGCACCGCACCCGCACCGGCGACTACGATGCCTTGCTCACTTTTTTCACTACGGCCCACTGCATTTTTCTTTATCTATATGCAGAAGAGAAAAAAACGAGCTATTTCTACTTTTGTCTACTAATGCTCATAGGCGGGGCTATGACAAAAGGTGTGGCGGCAATGATATTTCTCCCGGCTATGGTTGTCTACCTCGCATTCACAAGGCAACTGGCATATATTCTGAAACGGCGTGAGTTATATATCGGCATTGCCGTATTCGCGCTCTGCATAACCGCTTATTATCTTTTGCGCGAGTGGCGTTTGCAGGGCTATCTTAATGCGGTCTTATATAATGACGTCACGGGCAGGTTTGGTGATCCATCTGCCACTGACGGCAACGATTATCTGTATTATGCACGCAATATTCTAACGGGCAGCTTCTCCTGGTGGGCATTGCTGCTCCCGGTTGCACTCGTCTATTTTTTACTTACCCGCAACACGTCTGTGAAACGACTGGGCCTGTACATGCTCTCGCTCGGCTTATTTTATTTTATCGTTGTCTCCATCAGCCGAACCAAGAATACCTGGTACGATATGCCGGTATACCCACTGGCATCGTTAGCTGTTGCTCTTTTTATTACCACAGCCTTTAGCAGATTGGCAGCACGGAGCAAATACCCGCTGCCGGTTAAGGTTATTCTGGTCATTGCATTATTTGCCGTTCCCTATTTCAAAATAATTGACCATGTAAAAAACGGGCAGTCGGGTGAGACGGAAAATGACAGCATTGCATTTTTCATGAAAGATATCCTGCATGACCAGACACGGCCGCGGGATTTTGCTGTGGTGTGGGATGGTTACCATGCCAATCTTTACTGGTATATTAAGATACTGCGACACCAGGGGCGCGACGTCAAAACAGCGGTGTACAGCACACTAACCCCGGGAATGAACATTGCCGCTTTTCAAAAAAGCACACAGGACTATATTCAATCACACTATAATTATCGTATCACCGGTCAGTACCGGACAGTGCGACTTTATAAA
The DNA here is from genome assembly GCA_021156265.1 of Flavipsychrobacter sp. Lineage (GTDB taxonomy): Bacteria > Bacteroidota > Bacteroidia > Chitinophagales > Chitinophagaceae > Polluticoccus. The sequence goes on along the minus strand of JAJNBR010000018.1, from coordinate 2,881 downwards.
ATAATGCCTTGATAAGCATTACGTTGCACGATGCTGCGCTTGTATTGTACCCTGTTACCACGAAAAACCATTTATTTGCGGAAGTCAAAATAATTATGAGAACCCACGTTGTTTATAATATACTTCTCACTGTTGTCGCATCAATGGTGTTGTTTTCCTGTAGAACTGCCCGCGTGACGACAACGCCGAAACCAAAGGATTCAACGACAGCTGTCAGGAAACCTGACAGCCTGGATATCAAGATCGGCCAGATGGTGATGATAGGTATCGAGGAAAGAACGTTCATCGAACCAACCGATTCTTTTTTAACTGAACTGCGCGATGGCAAGATCGGCGGTGTGGTACTGTTTGAAAAGAATATCGCCAAAACAAACTCAGCTGATTCCTTTCGTAACCTGACGCGCGCCATGCAGCAGGCAGCGTTCATTCCCATCTTTGTTACTATTGATGAAGAAGGCGGCAAAGTACACCGCCTGAAAGAGAAGTATGGCTTTGTCGGTATGCCCTCAGCCTCTTACCTCGGCAGCATCGACAATCCCGATTCTACACTGTTCTACAACCGCCGGCTAGCCACGCAAATGCGCGACCTGGGCATTAATATGAACTATGCGCCCTGCGTAGATGTAGCCGTTAATCCTGAAAATCCCGTGATCGTAAAGAACGGTCGCAGTTTTTCTGCTGACCCCGAGATCGTGACCAAACATGCGTTGCTCTGCATCCAGGCTCACCATGAAAATGGACTGCGCACGATCCTCAAACACTTTCCCGGTCACGGTAGTTCTGCTAATGACTCTCACCTGGGCATTGCTGATGTTACTACTACCTGGAAGTTTTTAGAACTCGAACCTTACCAGAACATCATCCGGTCGGGAGAGGTGGATGCCATCATGACCGCGCATATTATTCACCGCGAGTTCGATTCACTCCCGGCTACGCTTTCTAAAAAGATAATCGGCGATAAACTGCGTGGTTTCCTGAAATATGATGGTGTCGTTTTTTCCGACGATATGCAGATGCATGCCATAGCTGAGCATTTCGGTTTTGAAAATGCTATTGCCCTGAGCATCAACGCCGGTGTGGATGTGGTGATGTTTGCCAACACCATTCCTAACTTACAGGGAAGGCTCTCAGCTACTAAAGTGCATGCCATTATCAAAAACCACGTGACCAACGGAACGATCACGAAAGAACGTATTGATGAGGCCTACCGCAGGATCATGGCGCTGAAGAAAAAGAAGTTTTAGAGATTCTTAACGATAATAAGCCTAGCGCACATCATCTTGTAAACTAATTGCCCCTATATTTGATATGTGAGCTTCTTATATCCCTTGTTCCTGCTTGCGGGACTAACACTGGCCATACCGATCGTGATCCACCTGTTCAACCTGCGCAGGTATAAAACGGTATTGTTCCCGCACACCCGCTTCCTGAAAAACATACAGCTCCGCTCACAAAAGCAATCACAGGTCCGTTATAAATTGTTGCTGGCGCTACGCATGCTGTTCCTCGCGGCGCTCATCTTGGCATTTGCGCAACCATTTATGAGCAGCGGCAGCAAAAAAGAAAGCGGCAACAGGCTACAGGCAATATATATAGACAACTCCGGCAGCATGTCGCTGAAAAAATCTGCGCGCAGCCTGCTGGATATCGCTAAAGACGCCGCACGCAAACAGGTACGCGAGGCAACACCCGGTACCCGCTTTGTGCTGCTCACTAACGACAGGCCGGCCAGTTACCAGCCGCTTCCGGCAGATAAAATACTGACCGAGCTGAATGCTGTCGATATCTCAGCCAACAGCCGCTCCTCCGAACAGGTATTCGCTACCGTGCAAAACTTGCTGCAGACAGAATCAGCCGATGGCGCCGATCTATATTACTATTCCGATTTCCAGCGCAACGCTTTTGCCGCCCCGCGCGATAAGGCGCTTGCCAACAATATCAGCTTCTATGGCATCCCGGTGCAGGCCGGATCTGCGCGTAACGTATATATCGATACTGCTTACCTCGCCAGCCCGGTTTTGCTAACAGGGCAAAGCAACCAGCTTATTGTACACAGCAAAGCTATCGGCGATCTGCCGGACGAAAGTCCGGTGCTGCAACTCAATATCAATGGACAGGTGAAAAGCGCCTCGCAACTCAACTTCAACGACAAAAAAGAGAGCGTTGATACGCTTAGCTTCCAGGTGAACGATACCCGCTGGCAGCAAATGATATTGAGCATCAACGATGTTGCTGTGCGCTTCGATGATATTTTCAGGATCACGGCCCGCAGTGCTCCAAACCTGTCGGTACTGACCCTGAACGAAGGCGCTTCCAACCCTTATATACAGGCTGCATTCCGGTCTTATAAAGGTTTCCGGCTCAACCAGCTCGATGTTTCGCAGGCTCCTGCCGATCTGAAAGAGTACAACCTCGTTATATTAAATAATGTTACCCGGATAGATGAAGGTCTGGGCAAAATACTGTCCAATTCCCTCAACCAGGGACAAACGATCTGCATCTTCCCCGGTCGCAGTAACAACCTGGAAAACTTTAATGCCGGCTTCAAGACGATAGGTGAGATAAGTTTTACCGGCGTTGACACGGCATCGCAAACCGCCGCCAACCTTCAGCAAGGCAGTCCTTTGGTACGCGACCTGTTTGAACGCATACCGGAAAATGTGCAGTTACCCGTGGCCAACTGGCACTATATCATCAGCGCCGGGCTTTCTGCCAACCAGCAATCGATACTCAGCTTCCGTAACGGTGATCCGTTCCTGGCGCGCTATACCCCTTCAAAAGGGCAATTATATATCTGCGCTACATCGGCCGATCTGCAGTCGGGAAATTTTCCGGGCAGCTATTTCTTCGTGCCTTTCCTGTACCAGATGGCCATGCAGTC
>JAJNBR010000220.1 GCA_021156265.1 Flavipsychrobacter sp. | reverse complement strand
TACGTGGTACTCAGGGCCATTGAACTTGATTGCAAACTGGAGGCTGGCTACCAATGGCCGCTTCAGCAAGACGCTGTTAACCGGCAAATCGACCGGCTGACTTACTACCTCAACTCCCTTAACCATCAAGGGGTCGGGGTATGTAAACAGATTGAAACAGATTCGGCCTCAAACCCGCCACAGGAAAGCATTCTGCATTTCGCCCGGCCACCGTTTGCAACAAAAAATGCCGCTTAAAACGGTACCAACTGTAACATTTTGTAACAAACGCATCCACTAGAAAAACCCCATGCAGGCATTTATACATAACGGTATGATTTTTATGTAATTCGTACAATCTCATAGTAGAAATAAAAATGCGGCGGGCCAATTGGAATGTGGGGTCCTGTTTCGTATTTTTTAGTTCCTAAAATTTTCACTGCCCTCAAAAATCGGCTAATAGTGATAGCAACTGAAAGCGGCACACGCCACGAAGCGAAAACAAAACAGCTGGTATTCGAACACCTGCCGGGGTTCGCTGCGTTTTTACGCGATAACCATCTTGTAGACTACATCAAGGAACAATTGCAGATCTCAAAAGAGGTAGACCTACCGCTACTTAGACAATTGAGTCATATTTCGGAAGACCAGCTATTGGAGATTTCCATCCCCAGCCACTCTGAATTTCTGACCTGTGCGGTAGAGAACAGGCTACAGCAGCATATTGACGAATCGGCCCAGCGCTGGCTCAATGACCAGTTGGGTATCGTTGGCCGCGAACAAGTGGCAGCGGAAGACATTACACTGGCAACTTTCATTCGCAACAAAGCCATGTACAAGTTTCTGCCGCTGTACACATCGGATGTTCCCGGCATAATGGCGCTTGTCGGCGAGATCACCGAGCTGGCCACCTATTCTGAAACATCATCCACAAACATTTTTATACAGATACTGAGGGAGCGTATCAATGACCATGCACACTTTATTGAGAGTGTAGCCAACACCACGCCAAGTATCATTTATGTGTTCGACCGCGTCAACCAACGCGAGCTATACACCAATAACAAGGTGACCCAGCGCCTGGGCTTCACCGAAGAAGACCTTCGCCAACAGGGTGCTGAAATAATACAGTTCCTTGTTCATTCGGAGGATGTAGACCGGCTGATAGAGAACGAGCGGAACTTCGACAACGTACAAGATGGCGAAACGCGCTCCGTAGAATATCGCATACGTGACAAGCAGGGACGATACCGCTGGATGCGCGCTTATGAGTCTGTGTTTCGCCGCTCTGCTGATGGCAGGATAACGGAAAAGATCGGGGTAGCCATCGATATAGATGAGCAAAAACGCGCCGAAGAAGAATTACAACAACGGGAACAGCAGTTGCTGGAAGCACAGGAACTGGTAAACATGGGCAGCTATGTACTAGACATTGAAACCAGCAAAGTTACTGCCACTCCTCAATACCTTAGGATATTTGAAATAGAAGGCGAACCGGACCGGAACGAATTACTGAAAGGCATCCATCCTGCCGACCGGGAAAGGCTGGCCACGGCACGGGAAAAAGCCATCACAGAGAACGGGGCATACGAGTGCGAGTACAGACACTTTGTCAATGGCAAGGAAAAGATCATCTGGGCACGGGGAAATGTATCTGAAGTTAATGGCCGGAAGATGATGAAAGGTACGATCATAGACGTGACGGACCGCCACTATATGATACAACGGCTGCTGCGAAGTGATTCACTGTACAAACAGGCACAGGCTTTGTCGGGTCTGGGCAACTGGGTATGGGACCTGCGGAACAATACATTTGAATGGTCGGATGAATTATATCGTATCTATGGACTTGAGATCGGTACGCCGCTGAGCGCCGAGCTGGTGGCTTCATTCAATCATCCTGATGATGCACATACCAGCCAAATAGTAGCCGACTCGATTAAGTCCGCCAAACCTTATGATTTTAACTTCCGCATTGTTTTAAAAGACGGCACGGTCAAAACCCTGCATGCCAGGGGCGAAGTGATGACCGACACCGATGGTAAGGCGTTTAAATTACTTGGTACTGTACAGGATATCACTAAAAAACATCTTATAGAACAAGCCTTGCGGGAAAAACAGGAATTCATCGGTAAGATCGCCAATACCTCGCCGTCGCTCATTGCTTCCTACAATATCAAGACCGGTAAATACACGTACATCAATAACGCATTTGAAAAGATCCTGGGACACAGTGTAGAACAGGTAATGAATGAGGGAATGGCCTTTATGCTGGAGTTGTTGCATCCCGATGACCTGCCGGTTATCATCGAGAAAAACACAGCTGCGCTGGAAATGGCAAATAACCTCGTAGCCGGAGAAGCACCGGAGATCATTGCAGAATTCAAATACCGGCTAAAACACCAGGACGGCTCCTACAGATGGTTTCATACATATGGCACAGTATTCGACCGCGACGAACATGGCAAGGTGGAGCATGTGCTTAACGTGTCTGTAGATATAACCGAACAAGAGACAGCGGAGCAGGAACTGTACCGTAAAAACCTGCAGCTGCAACAGTCGAACGCCAGCCTGGAAGAATATGCTTATGTGGCTAGTCACGACTTGAAAGAACCACTGCGAAAGATATCCACCTTCGGCGACAGGCTACTGACGTCGCAACATGCAAACCTCTCCGACGACGGCAAGTTATACCTTGAAAAGATCATAAACTCGGCCCGCCGCATGCAGGCCATGATATCCGATCTTCTTTCGATTTCCTTGTTGTCGGGCGCCAAAGGCTTCGAACCATATAGCTTGCAAACCATATTGCAAGAGGTGACACAAACACTTGACTACAAAATAGAGGAGAAAGATGCCTCGGTTCTATCTGACGATCTTCCCGTAGCCAACATCGTTCCTTCACAATTCAGACAATTGTTTCAGAATCTGATTGGCAATTCGTTGAAATTTGTAAAAAACGGCATTAAGCCGAGCATACACATCACACATTCATACCTGCGCCCATCGGAGGTACAGCAATATGAACTGGCCAAAGCAAAGAAATACCTGAAGATCGATTTCGCCGACAACGGCATCGGTTTCGACAACCAGTTTGCCAACAAGATATTTGCCATCTTCCAACGACTCCATGGCAAAACAGAATATGAAGGCACAGGCATTGGACTGGCCATTTGCAAAAAGATAGCCGAAAATCACGGAGGCACTATATTGGCCAGTGGTAAATTAGGCAAAGGAGCTATATTTACTATCATAATACCTGCTTGAGAATGAATCACAAACTGAAACACACAGTATTGATAGTTGATGATGATGTTGACGATCGCGAGTCGATACGTGACGCATTTTTAGAGAACAGGCACCATCATGACTATACCTTCCTTACCAGTGGCGAACACCTGATACAACACCTGGCAGGCAGCCAGGCACAGGAGCAGCCTAGTCTTATCTTACTAGACCTGAACATGCCGGGCAAGGACGGGAGGGAGATATTGAAAGAGCTGAAAAAGGACAAAGTGTATCAGCCGATTCCGATCGTTGTATTGACCACATCTTCATCTGAAAAAGACCGGGACGTATCATACGAGTTGGGAGCTAACTGTTTTATTACGAAGCCGAACTCCTACAGTGAGCTGGTAGAAATAACTGATTCTATTGCCAGGCTATGGTGTCATGGCTAAGCCGTATAATTTAAGAAGCCCTCGAAAACGAGGGCTTCTTAAAAACGAGCTTTTTTTATTTAGGACGCTTCGGGGTATAAGATCGAAATGAACTCATTTCCTTCAAAAAGGTCTTTGGCTACTTCTTTGATATCAGACGGCTCGATCTTATCGATCCACTTATCGTATTCAAACACATGGTCACGGTCATTGCCCCAGAAAAGAACGTCTTCCATTCTTCCACTCCAGTAACCATTTTCTTTCAGGTTAGTCCGATGTTTCTCGTGCCACTGGCTTTTCACTTTATTCAAATCATCTACACTTGGACCGTTCGCCTTTATAGCATTGATCTCCTCTTTTGCAGCCGTCAAAAGCTTTTCTACATTCTCAGGTCCGCAGGGCAGTTGCATGCCTAAGGAATAGCGCTGGTAAGGTTCTTTAGTAACCTGCGAGTAGAATCCACCGCCGTATATTCCGCCGAGCTTTTCCCTTAGATCTTCGATCACTTTAATATTCAATACTTCTGTAAGAGCATCGGCCTCCATTTCCAGTTCCTCCGAATACTTGATATCGCCGTGCCACATAGCCATGATCAGGCTTTGCGGTTCCTTGCCTTTGTGCACCTCCATTCTAATCTTTCCTTTTACCGGCCGCACACCATTGTCTTTTATCGAAGGCGTTTCATTGTTTGATGGTATGCTGCCGAGGTATGTTTCCAGGTATGGCACTATTGATTCCTGACCTACGTTACCTACAATAAAGAAATGGTATCCATCGGCACCACCCACCTCGTTGCGATAGATGTCGATCGCCCTGTCAAGATTGATCGCGTCAAAATGCTCCGGCTTTGGCACCATGTTAGGCATCAGCGGATGATTATTGTAAAGTACCTTCACTGTAGTATCTATGAACGCATACTGCGGATTGGCCATCATAAACTGCAGCTGCATCTTCTGCTTCGACTTATAAGCATTGAACAGTTCTGCATCCTTCCTTGGCTCCATAATTCGCAGGTACAGTAGCTGGAACATGGTCTCTATATCTTTCACACTGCTGCTACCCGATACACGCACACGAATGTTATCCATATCGGCAGAGGCGCGGGCGTTCTTTCCTGCCAGCACTTTCTCAAGGTCAGTAGGAGCAAAACCCGCCACACCCATTGTATTTACCACTGTGGCGGCATACTGGGCGCTATACTTATCGGCAACACCATAGTTATTAGTACCACCCTTCTTAACGCCGGTCAAGATCACTTCATCGCTTTTGAAGTCGGTTGGCTTCACCGTTACTTTAATACCATTACTTAGTGTATAGGTGACAGCACCAAAATCCTTATCCGCTTTTTGTGACACTATCTTTCGAGCCGTAGGCTTCTTTTCCATCAGGTTGGCAGCAACGGCCTTTTCTTCCATAGGCTGCACTGTTTGTTGCAAGCCTTTTTGGGTCATCGTTACCAGTTCTGCATTAGTAGGCAGTTTCACACCAGCTTTTTCAGGGCCGGTTATCAGGCTGAACGTATTGTCGCCTGCCATCCATTGTTTAGCAAGGGTATTCAGCTCGTCTACTTTCATTGCCGGGACCATTTCCTTCGTGTACATATACTCATTCTCAATGCCGGGCATCACTTCACCTTCGAGGTAGTTACGTACATACTCGTCAATAATCGTACTGCTTTGGGTAGTATTCCGTTCGTTATATGCTTTCTCTATAC
>JAJNBR010000219.1 GCA_021156265.1 Flavipsychrobacter sp. | reverse complement strand
TGTCTGATTCGGTTTGGGTTTTGAACGACAGCGTGCCATCTCACCTGCGCATAAGACTGACTGACGAGTTCAAAAAAGAGCTGGTGTCGATAGCAGCATCAAGTAGTGACAATGCAGCATTTCTCAATGCAATGAACGGATTATATATCGCACCTGCCGATGGTACACCCGGACGTTGCTTACCTTATTTCGTGCTGAACGGCACAGCCAATTACAGGCGAGCCGCAATACAGTTCATCTATTATGAGAACGGCAACACTTCCGATGAGAAAACCGCATTCTTTAACTTCACATCAGGAACAGCGCACTACAATCGCATCACCCGCGACTATTCACCGGAACTGAAGAACGCCTTTGCGTCTGGTGCCCAGTCTGACCCCGTAGTGTACCTTCAAAACCTGCCAGGTGCCACTTTGGATCTGAAATTCCCAACACTGAAGAACCTCCCGAATATCGTGGTTAACCGTGCCGAGCTCATCATTACAGAAATACACCTGAGCAGCGACCTGGACCAACAAAAATTCTGGGCGCCCCTGCTGCTGGACGTTGTCGGCGTTGATGATGCTACCGGCAATAAATATGTCCCTCTTGACAGGCTGCCGGTAACAGATGTTGGCGCTCTGGCGTTTATAGACGGCGGCCGGAAATCTGTAACGCTTCCGGGCGGAATAACGATGAACCAATACTCCATAAATATCCCGAGAGAGGTGCAGCGAGCCATTACAAACAAGTCCAATGCGTTACATTTGCAATTGAACGGTGTACAGCGATTCTTCGGGGCCTACAGGCTCACAGCAGCCGGTAATCCCGCAACCTTTAAGGTTTCGCTGCGCATCACTTATTCTAAACTTTAAGCACCCCAATTTGCTATGTGTGGTATTGTAGGATACATCGGTAATAAAGAAGCCTTCCCAATTTTGATCAAAGGCCTCAAAAGGCTGGAATATCGCGGTTATGACAGTGCAGGTATAGCATTGCTCAACGGCGACCTGAATGTGTATAAGAAAGCCGGGAAGGTTAGTGAGCTGGAAAAGATAACCAATGGGCAGTCGGTTTCGGCCAACATAGGCATCGGGCATACGCGCTGGGCTACACACGGCGAACCCAACGATGCCAATGCACACCCTCACCTGTCGCAATCAAGCGAGCTGGCCATTATTCACAATGGCATCATAGAGAACTATGCTGTTATCAAGGCAGAGCTTAGCAAACGTGGTTATACTTTTAAGTCGGACACCGACACAGAAGTGCTCATTAACCTGATCGAAGAAGTACGCAAGACGGAAAAATCTTCGCTGGAAGACGCCGTGCGCGTGGCCCTTAACGAAGTTGTTGGCGCATACGCCATCGTTGTTTTGGATAAGAAAAATCCTGATCACCTGATAGCCGCCAGGAAAGGCAGCCCGCTGGTGATAGGCATTGGGGAAGACGAATTTTACATTGCATCCGATGCATCGCCGATAATCGAGTATACACAGAATGTTATTTACCTGGACGACCAGGAATATGCCTGTGTAAACCGCGACGGCAGCTATATCATAAAAACGCTGGGCAACGTAGAGAAGTCTCATGCTATCCAGAAGCTGGAACTTAGCCTTGAAGCGATAGAAAAAGGCGGCTACGAGCACTTCATGCTAAAGGAGATACATGAGCAGCCCAAAGCATTGGAAGACGCCATGCGTGGCCGCATGAACGCACTCCAGGGCTGGATAAAGCTGGGTGGCCTTAGTGAATACATGAGCCGTATCGAGAATGCCGAGCGATTCGTGATCACTGCCTGTGGTACTTCCTGGCATTCCGGCCTTATCGGCGAATACCTTATCGAAGACCTGGCCCGTGTACAGGTAGAAGTAGAATATGCTTCTGAGTTCCGTTACAGGAATCCAATAATTAAAGAAAGCGATGTAGTATTTGCCATTTCTCAATCGGGCGAGACCGCGGATACGCTGGCTGCCATTGAACTGGCAAAAGACCGCCAGGCATTGATCTACGGTATATGCAATGTGATCGGCTCGTCAATAGCCCGCGTATCTCATGCCGGCTCTTACACACACGCCGGTCCGGAAATAGGCGTGGCTTCTACAAAAGCATTCTCCACACAAATAACCATCCTTACGCTTATTGCGCTGCAGATCGCGCAATCGAAAGGAACGATCTCTACTTCAAGGTTGCGCACCATTTTGTATGAAATGGAGAACATTCCGAAGAAGATCAAGGAAACGCTGGAACTGGATAGCCAGATCAAAGAGCTGGCAGCTATTTATAAAGACGCCCGCAATTTCCTTTACCTGGGCCGAGGCTACAACTTCCCGGTAGCCCTGGAAGGCGCCCTGAAGCTGAAAGAGATCTCTTACATACACGCAGAGGGTTACCCTGCCGCAGAAATGAAACACGGCCCCATCGCCCTCATAGACGAGGAGATGCCTGTTGTGTTCCTTGCCACTAACCAAAGCGCCTACGAAAAGATCGTTTCGAACGTGCAGGAAGTGAAGGCACGCAAGGGTAAGATCATAGCCGTGGTAAACAAAGGCGATACCCAGATCAGGGCGCTGGCCGACCACGTTATTGAAGTGCCGGAAACCGAGGAGGTGTTATCGCCACTGATCACCATCATCCCGCTTCAACTGCTGGCTTACCATATCGCCATTATGCGTGGCTGCAACGTGGACCAGCCACGGAACCTGGCCAAATCTGTAACAGTAGAATAAATTATTATCTTCGCACCCAACAATTTAGAAAACTACATTAAACACATGCCTTATTTATTTACTTCAGAGTCCGTATCAGAAGGTCATCCTGATAAAGTAGCGGACCAGATATCTGATGCACTTGTCGATAACTTCTTAGCGTGGGACCCCACAGCAAAGATCGCTTGCGAAACGCTGGTAACTACAGGCCAGGTTGTACTGGCAGGCGAGGTAAAGTGCAATACTTATATTGATGTACAAACTATCGCCCGCGAAGTGATCACTAAGATCGGCTACACGAAGAGCGAGTACATGTTTGAAGCTAACTCCTGCGGCGTTCTGTCTGCTATCCACGAGCAATCTCCTGATATCAACCAGGGTGTTGATAAGAAGAAGAAAGAGGAACAAGGCGCGGGCGACCAGGGTATGATGTTTGGTTATGCTACCAACGAAACGGCTAACTATATGCCGCTGGCGCTGGATATGGCTCACCTGCTGCTCCGCGAACTGTCGCAGATACGCCGCGAAGGCAAGCAAATGAAGTACCTGCGTCCTGATGCTAAAAGCCAGGTAACGCTGGAGTACAACGACGACAACAAACCTGTACGCATCGATACGGTTGTTATCTCTACACAGCACGACGATTTCGATACAGAGAAGAAAATGCAGGAGCGCATCTCTAAAGATGTACAGTCTATCCTGATACCTCGCGTTATCAAGGTTTACCCTCAGTACAAGCACCTGTTCAACAAGGCTATCAAATATCATATCAACCCGACCGGTAAGTTCGTTATCGGTGGCCCGCACGGCGATACAGGTCTTACAGGCCGTAAGATCATCGTTGACACTTACGGTGGCAAGGGTGCACACGGTGGTGGCGCTTTCTCCGGTAAAGATCCCAGCAAGGTTGACCGTTCAGCTGCTTATGCTACCCGCCATATCGCCAAAAACCTGGTAGCAGCCGGTGTTTGCGACGAAGCGCTGGTACAGGTATCTTATGCTATCGGTGTTGCCAAGCCAATGGGGCTTTATATAAACACTTACGGCACTTCGAAAGTGAAAATGACCGATGGCCAGATCGCTAAGATCGTAGAGCAGGTATTTGATATGCGCCCTTACTTCATAGAGCAGCGCCTGAAACTGCGCCAGCCTATGTATAGCGAGTGTGCTGCTTATGGCCACATGGGCCGCGAGCCGCAAATAGTGAACAAGACCTTCAAATCGGCTGATGGCAAAACCAAGAGTGTAAAAGTGGAGCTGTTTACCTGGGAGAAACTCGACCACGTAGACAAGGTGAAGAAAGCCTTCAAACTGAAGAAATAAGCATACTTCGATAAGTTAAAAGCCCCGGCCACAAGCCGGGGCTTTTTTATTGCCACCCATACATAAAAAACATCCCGCACAGTGTGTGCGGGATGCGTTATGAAAAGTACTTCTATTACTTATTCTTTGGTCAGCTTGATCACCTCGCTGCGGTTCTCGTCGTTGTAGCGAACGAAGTACAGGCCCGGTGTAAGACCATCCAGGTTTACTACCGTACGGTCGTCGTTTACACTAGCCGTTTTCACCAGTTTGCCCGTCATATCTACAATGGCTATCTGCGCATTGTTGCTGCGGCCTGCCGTCAGTATGGTAACTGTATTACCCGCAGGGTTAGGAAATGCTTCGATAGCAAAGTCGCCTGAAGCAAGGTCATCTACCCCGGTAGTGATGGCCGTGTGGAAAGGCACCCTGTTCCATTCTGACACAGGTATCGGCGAGCAGTAAGCGCGTACATAGAAATAGTACGGCCAGTTTGGCGTCAGGCCTTTCAGCAGCACCTGTGTATAGGTAGTGAAGTGACCTTTTTGCGGCGCGAAGGTATCAATGCTTACCGCGTACTCATATTTTATAACACCGGGAACCGCATTCCAGACTGCCAGCGCTGATGTGGAAGTGATCTTGGCCACATCGATGTTTGTTGGCGGAGCATCGCAGGTTGGCACAGTACAGAACGAATCCGTTACCCAGGTAGCCGCTACTGTATCACCATAGCTTGGTGAGTCGCAGTTGGTACGGATGTGTACATAATAACATGTATTTGGCTGGAAGGTGTCTATATGCAATGGAGGTGTTTGATAAGGCTGGTAGTTGCTGCCGGGAGGATCATTTGGCGATTTGTCGATCACGAACTCGAAATGTTTCAGGTTCGGGAACTGGTACTGCCAGTTGAAATCGGCGCTGTTGGTGGTTACGTTAGTAACGCTGAAATTATGTGCATCGATACAAGGATAAGTGATAGTTACGCCAGCTCCGGGAACCTGGAAAGCCTCAGAGGTACCGGAAGAAGAACCGTTTGTTCCCCATATGGCACGTGCACCGCTCACGTTTCCGACGCTTGTCTTGAAACCGTTGGTCACCGCCGTTTGAGATATCTCAACAATCAGGCTTTTGGTGTTGTCATAAGTAAAACCGCTGAGCGGATCTAAAGGGATTTCAAGCCAGGAGAAAGCTGATATACCAGGGCTGCTAAAATCAGCCATAGCGCGTACGACTTGCATTGGCGGGGTAGTAACGTAGGTATTGTTAGGACTAAAGGTAGTCGCCGTTGTTTGCCCCATTTTTATCTCCAGGTCCTCGATCAATATATTCGCCGCACTGGTAGCCGCCCTTACCCACAAAGAGGTGATGACGCCTGACTGT
>JAJNBR010000017.1 GCA_021156265.1 Flavipsychrobacter sp. | reverse complement strand
CCAACGATGTTGTTGATCTTACGATAGTTCATATAGTTTGCGGATTGACGCCTAAATAATTGAATTTGAAAAGGTAATACAAAACTTGCAAGAGCTGATAGGGGTTTAACTTTAATTTAAGGATTGTTACATCCGGAGTAATCAAAGCGGTTGTGTTCGGAAAATTTGTTACGGGCTACAATGCAATACCCGCAAGCTTCCCCTTTCGAATTTGTTAGCGATTGTTGTCCATTTTGAGGGTATACTTTACTTTCCTGGTCACAGACCAGCCCGAATACTGAATAGCGAGTATACATACCGATTATCATGGTAGCAAATATACAACAAATAATCAATATAAACAAAACCACGCAAGTGGTTTACAACCGACTGCATTTTATGGCAGGATTTTTACACATGCTAACGTTGGCAATATAACAATCGTGATTACATCGACACTCACCAAAAACTACATCGTTAGCTTACAATGTATTATGCTCTTATTGGCATCGTCGCATTTGCATGCCCAGCAGGTTACCGGCTCTACGCGCGATTCAATAAGCATAGCAGCAGGATCGCAATATGAAAAATCGAAATTTTATCGGTTGCTGTTTGGCACCCATTACCGTGCCGATTGGATCGCACCGGAAAAAGTACCGGTTTTAAAACTAGATACGCTGGCCGGCGGTGTTACTCCTTATGAGGCCGGTGGCGGAAGGCAAACTAAAACCCTGCGTTTACACGATAAAGCCGGGCATGAATACGTATTGCGCAGCATTAACAAGACCTATGGAAAAGTTTTGCCTGAAATATACCTGGGCAGTTTTGTCGAACGGGTAGTTGACGACCAGGTATCGACGATACAACCATACAGCGCAATAACAATAACGGGTATGGCCGACGCAGCGCAGATATACCATACTAAACCTACAATTGGTTTTGTACCAAAACAGCCGGCCTTGGGCGCATTCAACGATGAGTTTGGCGACAAGCTGTATCTTTTTGAACAGCGGCCGGATGGAGATTGGCGTGAAGAAGATAACTTCGGCAACTCCGAAAAAATAATCAGTACAGAAGGTGTCCTGGAAAAATTATTGGACGATAATGACAACTCAGTAGACCAACAACTATATATACGGTCGCGATTATTTGACATGCTGATAGGCGACTGGGGAAGGCACGAAGACCAGTGGCGCTGGGCAAAAACAAAAGCGAACGGTAAAACAATTTATAAGCCCATACCGCGAGACCGCGACCAGGCTTACACTAAATTCGATGGCTTTGTATTGCGCTTTCTGGCTAAAGATCACCATCAGACCCTAAACCATCGGATCAAAGACGTAGAGGCCTTCAATTTTGCGGCACGCGACCTGGACAGACGAATGGCCAATGAAATGACACGGGAAGACTGGATAAAGCATGCCGAAAGCCTGCAGAAGGTGATAACAGACAAAGTAATAGAAGAAAACGTGAAGCTTCTGCCCCCGACGAGCTATGCCCTCTCGGGGAAAGAGATAACAGAAAAACTCAAGAGCCGCCGTGACGCACTGCAAACCCATGCCGACAAATATTACAATTTCCTTGCCGAAGAGGTGGATATACCCGGCAGTAAGAAACGGGAAAAATTCGTTGTGTCGCGGCTTAACGACTCTGAAACACTAGTTGAAGTCTTTAAGATCAATAAAGATGGCAAACTGTCCACTACTCCCTTCTATAGCCGAAAGTTCCTGAACAGTGAGACTGAGGAAGTACGCGTATATGGTATCAGCGGCAATGATGTGTACGAGGTAGAGGGCAAAACCGCGAAAGGAATAAAAATCCGCCTGATAGGTGGTATTGACAGGGATTCAATCTCCGACCGGTCGCTGGTTGGAAGTAAGGGCTCACCACAAACCACAATTGTATACGATAACCCCGGCAATGCGATTGAGATCTCTACAGAGACGAAGATGAAATTATCGGATGACACAGCTATAAATACATATAAATACCATTTCTACAACTACGACAAAAAAGGACTGACACCCATATTTTTCTACAATAACACCGACAGGTTCCATTTAGGTCTCGGCTACAAAATAAAAGAAAACAAATGGCGCAAAACTCCCGCGTGGGAACAGAGCATATTGGGCCGATACTCACTCACACAAAACGCATTTGGTGCTACTTATCGCGGTACGTTTTATAATTTTCCCGGCAAGTGGAATACCGAGATAATTGCAGACTACGATGCCATACGCTGGACGAATTTTTTCGGGTTAGGTAACGAAACCCCGCGAACCGTAGACGATAACGATTACTACAGAACTCGCAACAGCGAGATCCTTTTCAGCATCGGTCTCAACCGGAAAATAGGAGAAAAACATGAAGTCTGGATCACTCCATTACTGCAGGCCATACGCGTCATTCATGATAAGGGCCGCTTTCTGGAAACCGCTTTTGTACCGAACGAGGTACGGCTTTACGAACGCCACTACTATGGTGGTGGCACGGTAAACTATGCTTTTACCGATGTGAACGACATCATAGTTCCAACCAAAGGTTTTGGTTTTTTTGCAAGCGGCTCTTACCTGCACAACCTGGCCTACACTGACAGAGCGCTTACCCGCTTTAATGCAGGTGCACAGTTTTATATTCCCCTTTTCTGGAATCTATCGCTCGCTATCGTGGCAGCAGGCACGGACGTTGAGGGCGACCCTGAATATTACCAATATCCCTCAGTGGGCGGCAGCCGGAGTTTGCGCGGGTTTAGAAGAGACCGTTTTCGGGGTGATATAGCTTTTTACAACAATAACGAGCTGCAGTGGATAAAGGACGTCAGAACTAAAATCATGAACGGCAAAGTGGGTATACTGGCACTCGTGGATGACGGACGCGTGTGGCTGGATAATGAGGACTCTGACAAATGGCATGTTACCTATGGCGGAGGAGTCATCCTGTCACCCTTCAACCTTGTTAAAGCTACAGCTACCTACGCCTTTTCAGAAGACGGTGGTCGAATTACCCTTCGCCTCACCCGAGATATCAATCCATTCTGATAAAATAGCAACATTCTCTTTATATTAGAATGCAGATAGCGGTATGTTCAACTTTACGTTCCAAAATATGGCAGGCTTCCTCGCGGCTTTCATACCGGGACTCATCAATATTATACTGGTAGCATATATACTAGCCGTTTTTCCCCGCAACAAGCTCATTAATGTTTTCGCAGCCTTTACTCTTTGTGCAGCGTTGTGGCAATTCAATGACGCCTCGGCGCGTATCAGCAGCAGTGCGGAGATGGCGGATAAATGGGATTGCCTGCTGAGCCCGGGATGGCTATTTACAGGCCCGCTTTGCCTGCATTTTGTGCTGCTCTATACCAGGTTCACCTTCGTGTCGCGCTGGATCATTGTTTTGCTGTATTTGCCCGCTTTCGCCTTCCTGGGTATTTACCAGGCTCATATATATGAACACGTTTTCGTGCTGCTCGACTTCTGGGGTTGGGTGAATTTTCACGACCGTGCAGCGATGGACATAGCCATGGTATATTGGATGGCAACCCTGGCTTCGCTAGCATGGATACTACTGTTTATATATGCTTATAAAGTACGGAGAGATCCGCTTTTAAGGTTGCAGGCATTTATAATAGCAGCCGGCGTAGGTATACCTGCCATAGCCGGAGTTGTGACGCAAGCCATCTTTCCCCTTGCACTGGACTGGCCCGCCGTGCCCGTCACTTCCTCCTTCCTCACCATTCTCTCTGCAGCGGCGGTCATTGCGCTCAGGCAGTACCGGTTGTTCAGTATTTCTGAGTTGGTAAGCAACGACCTGCTGCTCGATGAATTACCTGTAGCCGTTATCAGTATCGCAGATACGGGACACCTTACCTATATCAACCAGGCCGGCGCTGACCTGCTGAAGATCGAAAGAAAGACTATCCACAGACTACGATTTGAAGAGTTACTCAATCACTCCATTCCCGAGCACGCCGCCAGTTTTACCGAAGCGTATAAAAAAGCACTTAAAGGCATCAACGTTGTCAACGTTGAATCATCGGTGGCAGTGGACGGAAAAACGATTAACATCCTCATATCGGCAATACCCGTAGTCAACAATAAGCGTGTACGCAGCGTGTTATTGTATGTGCGAGATATCACCTCGCAGATAGAATCGGAGCAAATACTGCAGCAAAAAAACCTGCAGCTGGAGCAATCGAATGCCAACCTGGAAGAGTTTGCGTACGTTGCCAGCCACGACCTGAGAGAGCCGTTGAGGAAGATCATCACTTTCAGCGGTATGATAGAAGAGATAGAGAAAAATAACCTGTCTGAGAAGGGAAAAACCTTCTTTGAGCGTATAGTGGGTGCGGCATCGCGTATGCAATCCATGATCGAAGATCTCCTCTCCTTATCACTAGTTTCACAGAACGTCAAGTTTGAACGTTATAGCCTGCAAGAGGTATTGAATGAAGCGATACAAGACCTTGATCTCAAGATAAGAGAGAAAAATGCGCTTATTGAAGCAGACAACCTGCCTTCTGCCTATATAAATCCCAAGCAGTTTCGCCAGTTATTTTATAACCTGATCAACAATTCACTGAAGTTCTCCAAGCCCGGTGTTCCGCCGGTGATCAATATAAAATGCAAATACCTGACGGCCGCAGAGGCAGACCAGGTCCCCCTGCCACGCGGCGGAAAATATCTTAAGCTTACCATTGAGGACAACGGTATAGGCTTTGAGAGTGTATATGCCGAAAAAATGTTCCAGATGTTTCAGCGACTGCATGGAAAGGTGGACTACGAAGGCACCGGTATCGGCCTGGCTATTTGTAAAAAGATAGTAGAAAATCACAAGGGCGTTATCTGGGCCACGGGTGTACCGGGGCAGGGCGCCACCTTCCATATCGTGATACCCAATAAATAAAAACAGCGCACCGGTAAGATGCGCTGTGCTAAAAATTTTTCAATTTAGTTTACTGTTTTACGATACGCTTGGTATCGGCTACCTGCCCGTTTGCTATTACTTGTATAAAATACATGCCTGTTGGCAGATTGGTAATATCCATATGTAGTTTACTCAGTCCACGCTCACGGGTACCAAAATCGATGGCATCAATTGTTTTACCAAACACGTCGGTGATCTGAGCTTTAAAGTGCATCGATGTCTCGAAAGAAACAGGTATGTCAAACGCTCCGCTGGTGGGGTTAGGCAGGGGGTTCAGCACAAAATTCCTGCTTTGGTCGAGCTCGTATACCGATGCCGCCCATTTAAGGTAAAAAGTATAGTAACCGCCCGTTGAAGCCGTAATAGGCTTGGTCATCGTTTTGCCATTATTGCTGGTGGCAGTTAAGTAATATTCAACAATATCCGGATGATTGAAAGTACCTGCGATATCACCGATCCAGTACCCGGAGCTGTCGGTAAGGTTAACAGTATTCCACGCAGTCGCCCCTTTCATACGCCAGTTGCACTTTGCAGTGGCAATGCCGCTCCTGTTGGTAATCTTTGAAACTATGTGGTAATTATCCTGTTTGGGCTGCAGGTCTACAACCGGAGGGTGCCAGAAATGGATCGGGTTATCGGCAGGTATCTGCATATTAACGCAGTGGATAGCACCCCCATAAATCGTAAGCCCACGCGAATCGATCGGAACCACCTTATAACCAGGCACATTGTCCTGGAAAATTTTAATAGCGTTCTGGTCGCCCTGCTGGTTGCCGCTTGTACCGTTAGAAAAAGCAGGCATCAGGTAGGTCCTGTTGACGGTAAGACCATTTACAAAAGTACGCGCATCGTTACCAATAGCGGTGCAAGAGGTGGAGTAGCTACCATTATCTTTTGTAGGCATGGGCAATTTGAAGATGCGGTAGGGAGTGCCATATGGAGTTTTCAATGTCGACAACTGGGTAAGAACATTTTGTATAATGTCGGAATCTATGGCCGTCACAACCGGGGGATACTCCATAATGGCAAATGTCTGCTCGTCCATCAGCTTCATGAACATATCATTATGCCCGGTACCCCCGTCACACTTCAACTCTGGAGTAGCTACTACTGCATTCGATGCCCACACATATTTAACCGTATCCTTCACTTGTTGCAGCGTCCACGGGTGATAAAAAGTGTTGGCGTCGTAAATCCTGTCGCTATGGAAAGAAGTACCGAGGCCGTCGGTAATATAGTTGCCACCTTCAGCATACAGGCTGGTGCGCACGTTCATAATACCCAGTTGGTTAGCAAGAAAGTCAGGATATACGTCATCATTGGCACGGCCCTGATAATAGTTCATATCCAGAAATCCCAGGTCGTCGTTGGCGCCGTGATAGAACGACAGTGGTCCGAAATCTCGTATCCAGAAATCATCGCCGGTTGTTACATAAAAGCGGTAATTGGTGAGTGGCGTTCCCCTGTTGACCATAAAGGTTTTAATAGCATTGCTATCTGCGCCGTTCTCGATACGTATCCAGACTGCGCATTCATCTTGTATAGCATCTGCCATATCGCCCCAAACGTTTGCATAGTAAGAGGATACATCTACGGTGGCATCATATACCCAGGCAAGGAGAACAGCTTGCGACTCCTCAAATTCGCCGGGAAAACGCGCACCCGCAGGCATAGTCCACACTGCAGTAGTTTTTGCGGCTGTCGTGGGAGCGGGTTTCGGGTTCATTTTGCGAAACTCGATTTCTTGCTGAGACGGCATGATATGCCATCGCTGCGCGCTTACACCAAGCGAGAACGCACTAAGAAGTGATACGATTATCAATCGTCTCATAAAGATTAAGATTTGGTAAAAAATGTGTCTATTACTGAAGTTACTACATGTTATGCAATGTATATTATTTTTATTTGAGCCTATTTACGTTTGGCTTACAATTGCAGATTATTTATTAACTATCGGGTAATAAATCTCGCTTAGCAACCAAATATAACCCGAAGATTATCTTTACACCCTTAGGGCACACCGTAAGGAGCCTTATCTTACTTAGTGACGCAACAAATGCTCGACGCAAAAGTTTATACCGAATCCGTACCTTTTTCTATAGCCGACATCGGTGACAGGCAGGATCCCACCAGGGTGCTTCTGTGCTCACCCGACCATTTTGATATAGTAGACGAAAAAAACGTTCATATGGCCGGCAATGTCGGACTAACGAATAAGAAACTAGTGCAACAGCAGTGGGAGGGGCTGAGGACTGTATATGACAAGCTAAAACAGCAAGGAGTATTGGACGAGGTTTCGGTTATTCCCGGTGCAGCCGGCTGCGAGGATATGGTGTTTTGTGCTAACCAAACTTTGCCCTACCAAAAAGCAGGCGGCGAAGAGGTAGTAGTGATGAGCAAAATGCGCCATGAATCAAGGCAACGGGAAGTACCCCATTTTGAATCCTTTTTTGCTGCAAAGGGTTTTAAACCCGTGCACCTCCAAAAAGCTAATTTGTTTGAAGGTATGGGAGATGTGATACCTCACCCACAAAAAAAACTGTTGTATGGCGGCTATGGACACCGTACAGGACTGGAGGCCTACCACGAACTTGCTGCTATGCTCGATACTCCGATAGTAGCGCTGCAGTTGGTAAGTCCGAAATTTTATCACTTGGATACCTGCTTCGTACCCCTATCGTCTAAAAGCGTTATGCTCTGCCGGTCAGCGTTTTCAAACAAAGGCTTTCAAATGATCGAACAATTGTTTGAGAAAGTGCACCAGGTCCCTGAAGATGAAGCCGTAAAGTATTTTTCACTCAATGCGCACGCGTTCATTGCCCATGGTCGCAAGGTGGCTATATTGCAAAAAGGAAGCACTAAAACGTTGGAGATACTTAAGGACGAAGGATATGCAGTGACCGAACTGGACACCAGCGAGTTTATGAAGTCGGGCGGCAGCGTTTTCTGTATGAAAATGATGTATTAATACTTGCCAAATGTTTTTTGTTTATCGGTTGTGATTGCCTTGTTAACGCGCGGTTAAACGCACGCCCAAACTCTGCAATCTTTTCTAAGCTGAGTAATTTGCAGTGCAATTGAAAAAGAGATGAAAAGGATCCTGTTTTTTTCCGCCGCTGTTTTGATTGGTTTGACTCAATCATCGAAAGCACAAACCCAGACGGGTAGTGCGCAGGCACATGCCAAGGCCACTGTCGTTGTACCTATTTCGATCTCAAATATCAATGACCTGAACTTCGGCAACATTGCAGTATCTGCCAGCGCGGGCGGAACTGTAGTACTTGACCCTACTAATAACACGAGGACGGCGTCAAACGGCGTGTCGTTGCCCGCCAACCAGGGAACGGTCCAAGCCGCATCATTCGAAGTAACCGGCGCACCGCTTTTCACTTACACCATAACATTGCCAAATCCTATATCGGTCTATAACGGCTCCAATTCTATGCAGGTAAGCAACTTTGTCTGCTCTCCCAGCAACGGATCGCTTGATAACTCGGGCAAACAAACACTCAAAATAGGCGCCACACTTACAGCAAGTGCCAACCAGGCAGATGGTAGCTACCAATCTAGCGGCCAGGGCTTTACGGTGACAGTACAATACAACTAGACTATACAACCATTTTTCCTAAAAGAACCGCCGGACTCCGGCGGTTCTTTTACTTTTAAGCCCGTACAGGTTGTCGCGTTTATACCTGTTCTAAATCAGCCGCTTAACAAGTGATACGACCTATATTATGGAACGATATTTTTAATATCCTCATAGCGGAGTTCTCCGCACCCGTATTCTTTACACAATAACCTTTGTATTCTATGCTCGCTGCCGATGGCAAAAAGAGAGTTGTCATTATAGACGTATCACCACAAATTGAGAACGGCAGATATCCGGCTAAGGCTGTTATAGGAGAGCCGGTAACTATTTCCGCAAATATCTTTGGCGACGGGCATGATGAAATTAGTGCAAGCGTATTAGTGAAAGCCAAAGGTGACCGGGTGTGGAAAGAATTCCCGATGCACTTCATCAATAACGATCGGTGGGAATTCAAACTCGTTCCGGAGAAGGCAGTTTTTTACCAGTTCCAAGTATTGGCCTGGATCGACCATTTTGCTACATGGAAAAAAGGTCTTCTCAAAAAGATAGCTGCGGGACAAGATGTGCCGATAGAACTCGAGATAGGTGCCAATATTATCAGTGAAGCTGCCGGCAGTGCAAAGGCTAAAGAAAAAATCACCTTGCAAAAATGGGCTGCACAGATCAAAGGCGCATCGACCGAAGCAGCAGTAGAAATAGTTACAGACCAGCAATTAGAACTAGCGGTTTGCAATTGCCGCGACAAAGAAACAACAACGGTATTTCCGCAAATACTGAATATCGACGTTGAAAGAAAGAAGGCTGGTTTCAGCACCTGGTATGAGCTGTTCCCAAGATCGGCAGCGACTGAACCCGGCAAGCACGGTACCTTCAAAGATGTGGAAAAGCTGCTGCCGCGTATCTCGAGGATGGGTTTTGACACCGTTTACTTTCCGCCTATTCATCCCATAGGTGAGGACAAGCGCAAGGGTCGGAACAACGCCCTGACGGCAAAAGCGGAAGACCCAGGCTCGCCCTGGGCCATTGGCTCGAAGCTGGGCGGACACAAATCCATACATCCGGATCTGGGTACAACAAAAGATTTTCAATCGTTGGTAAAAGCTGCAAAAAAGCTGGACATAGAGATAGCGATGGATATCGCTTTTCAATGTGCTCCTGACCATCCCTATGTGAAAAAACACCCGCAGTGGTTCAAATGGCGGCCGGACGGAACGGTGCAATACGCTGAAAATCCACCGAAGAAATACGAAGACATCCTGCCGTTCAACTTTGAAACAGATGACTGGCAGGGCCTCTGGCAGGAGCTAAAAAGCATTTTTGATTTCTGGATAGAAAAAGGCATCAACATTTTCCGCGTAGATAATCCGCATACCAAGTCGCTTGCTTTTTGGGAGTGGGTGATTCCTGCGGTAAGAAAGGATAACCCGCAAGTGATCTTCCTGGCCGAGGCATTTACCCGCCCCAGAATCATGGAACGGTTGGCAAAAATCGGCTTCACTCAATCGTACACTTATTTTACGTGGCGCGAAAGCAAAAAGGAATTGGAAGAGTATATAACCGAGTTGACTCAGACAGACAAGCGTTATTACTTCCGGCCCAGCTTCTGGCCCAACACGCCTGATATACTACCACCGCATCTTACTCACGGCGGCGAGAATGCACATATCATTCGGCTGTTACTGGCAGCAACGTTATCCGCTAGCTATGGCTTATATGGCCCGGTATACGAGTATGGGCTGACGACACCCATGCCCGGCAAAGAGGAATATATTGATAACGAGAAGTACGAAATAAAGCATTGGAACTGGGAAGAGTATACGCGAATAAGGGAAATGATCACACGGATAAACCGGATACGGAAAGAAAATACTGCATTGCAAAGCACCTGGAATATCGAGCTGGCAGAAACTACAAACGACCAGGTGATGTGTTATGGCAAAGCAGATATTTCAAATGGTAATACACTGTTGATAGCAATAAACCTGGACCCATACAACACCCACAGCGCGATGGTAAGGGTACCGTTAGAAAAACTGGGCATCCCGACAGACGCACCTTATATGGTACATGACCTTTTGAGCGGCGACAAATATCAATGGCAGGGAGAATGGAACTATGTAGCGCTCAACCCGCATGAAATGCCCGCACACATTTTTAAAGTAGAATATTAACAAGGAAGGTAAGCATGCCTGAAAAAAGAATATTGGACGACAAACTACATTGGTACAAAGACGCCATCATTTATGAGTTGCACATCAAAGCATTTGCCGATAGCGACAATGACGGTATCGGCGACTTCCAGGGTTTGCTCGAAAAACTTGACTACCTGCAGAACCTGGGCGCGACGGCCATATGGTTGCTCCCTTTCTATCCATCGCCATTAAAGGACGATGGCTATGACATTGCTGACTACTATAGCATCAACCCTGCATACGGTGATATCAAACAGTTCAAACGTTTTCTTGCAGAAGCGCACAACCGCAACCTCAAAGTGATCACCGAACTGGTCATCAATCACACGTCCGACCAGCACCCATGGTTCCAGCGTGCGCGCAAGTCGCCTAAAGGATCTACTTTCCGTGATTACTATGTGTGGACTGATGATCCGAATCAGTTTAACGAGGTACGCATCATCTTCCAGGATTTTGAAGCATCGAACTGGACGTGGGATCCTGTAGCACAGCAATACTACTGGCACAGGTTCTTTCATCATCAGCCGGATCTTAACTATGACAACCCGCTGGTACAGGAAGAAGTATTCAAGATGATCGACTATTGGTGCAAAATGGGGGTAGATGGTTTCCGGCTGGATGCCGTGCCCTACCTGTTTGAACGCGAAGGCACGAATTGCGAAAACCTGCCTGAAACACACCAGTTCCTGAAAAGACTAAGAAAGCATGTTGACGCTAACTTTCCCGGTACGCTGCTGTTGGCTGAAGCCAACATGTGGCCTGAAGATTCAGCCTCTTATTTCGGAAATGGCGACGAGTGCCATATGAACTACCACTTCCCTGTAATGCCGCGCATGTTCATGGCGCTGCAAATGGAAGACCGCTACCCGATCACAGACATTTTTGACCAAACTCCTGAAATACCACAAACATGCCAGTGGGCCATTTTCCTCCGCAACCACGATGAGCTGACACTTGAAATGGTGACAGACGAAGAGCGTGACTATATGTACAAGGTATACGTGAAAGATCCGAAGGCAAAGATCAACCTCGGCATTCGCCATCGCCTGGCGCCGCTGATGAACAACGACAGGAAAAAAATAGAGCTTCTGAATTACTTGTTGTTCTCGCTACCAGGCACACCTGTTATTTACTACGGCGATGAAATAGGTATGGGCGACAACTTTTACCTGGGTGATCGCGATGGAGTGCGAACACCCATGCAATGGAATTCGGACCGAAATGCCGGGTTTTC
Source organism: Flavipsychrobacter sp. (assembly GCA_021156265.1). Lineage (GTDB taxonomy): Bacteria > Bacteroidota > Bacteroidia > Chitinophagales > Chitinophagaceae > Polluticoccus. Next base: position 8,269 of record JAJNBR010000017.1, on the reverse strand, counting down.
GGATGCGAACCCGCATAAATTATATTTACCCGTAATACTGGACCCGCAGTACCATTATGAATCAGTAAATGTAGATATCCAACAGCGGAACACTTCGTCGCTGCTTTGGTGGATGAAGCGCATGATCAATACACGCAAAAGATACAAAGCCTTTAGCCGTGGTGATATGAAGTTCATCAACACTGAAAATCCTAAGATACTCGCCTTTACCCGTACCTACCAGGATGAGACAATGCTGGTGATCACCAACCTTTCACGCTATATACAGCCTGTAGAACTGGACCTGTCAGAATATACCGGCTATCAGCCCGTCGAAGTATTCAGCAAGAATAAATTCCCTTCGATAAAAAAAGAACATCCGTACTTTTTTACGTTGGGGCCGCATGATTGCCAATGGTTTGCACTACAACAGGTGCACGAAAAGGCAGCCGGAGAAAAAGCGCTGCCCGAATTACACCTGAAAAAATGGAGCGATTTCCTCGACGTCCGGGTGCTAGAAGAATTTGAGACCGCTATATTACCCGACTACCTGATGAAAGTCCGGTGGTTTGGTGGTAAAGGCAGAGTACTGCACGGAATAAAAGTAACAGATCACGCTCCTATACAGCTGGAAAATGAAACTGCGCTGATCTTACTGGTTGAAGTCATTTATCAGAGCGGCCTTCCCGAAATGTACCAATTACCCGTGGTTTTTGGCAAAGAAGAGACAGCGGAAAAGATCAAAAACAATTGCCCGCATGCGGTGATGGCACGAATGAAGATCGGTGGCAGTGAGGGCATTCTTTACGATGCATTCCATGCAACCGAATTTCAGCAAGCACTGGTCGAAAACATGGCTAATAACACTGACATTGCCCTAAAACGCAGCGAAATACAATTCATCGGTAACAAATACCTGAAGAACTATTATAAAGCACAGGAAAAAATCAAATCGAAGATACTATCTGCTGAGCAGAGCAACACATCTGTCACCTTCGACAATAAGTTCTTTTTGAAGCTTTACCGCAAAGTAGACTTTGCTATAAATCCCGACCTGGAAATCACCAAATTTCTATCTGAACAGGCGAAGTTCAAGTACATACCGGAGTATGTCGGATCTATAGAATGGAAATATGGAAACGATAAGGTAGTGCTGGGCATGATGCAGGAAATGGTGGAAAATAACAGCGATGCCTGGACGTATATGCTGGACAGGTTGAACCAATTCACTGAAAAAGTGCTCTCGAAAAACAAGCCCCTCACTAACCACCTGCCTCCGGGCGGCAATTTTACTGAACCGATCAAGTACGATAACATTCCCGAAGAGATGAAGGAACTGTTGGAAGGGCCGGTAGCTGAGCGCGCCCGATTGCTTGGCGTACGCACCGGGCAGATGCACCTTGCCTTAGCCTCGTCTAATAGCAGCCCTGATTTTAAACCAGAGAATTTTTCGCTGCACTACCAGCGCTCATTATTCTCCTCGTTTCAATCGCTAGTTCGCAGCACATTTCAGAATGCAAACCGGGCCCTAAAGCGTTTGCCCGACAATGTACGTAAGGAAGCAGAAGCCGTTATGAACATGAAGGAGGACATATTGAGCGAGATGAAAAAAATATACCGGAAAAAATTTGATGCTGTGAAGATCAGGATACACGGCGACTATCACCTGGGACAGGTGTTGTTCACCGGTAAAGACTTCGTGATACTGGATTTTGAAGGTGAGCCATCGCGCAGCTATAGTGAGCGACGGTTAAAACGTTCACCACTTAGGGATGTGGCAGGGATGATACGTTCGTTCCATTATGCAGCTTATGGCAGCCTCTTCCTGAACGAACAGGTGCGTAAGGAAGATATAGATAAGCTGGCTCCTTACGTGGAGCAGTGGTACTACTACATGAGCGGTTTCTTCATGCAGGCATACCTGGAAACCGTGAAGGGCAGCGCGTTCATACCTGAGGACAAAGAAGACCTTGATACGATGATCCAGACTTACCTACTGGAAAAGGCAATATATGAGCTCAACTATGAGCTAAACAACCGGCCTGATTGGCTGATCATCCCGATACGTGGTATCAAGGTGTTAATGGCGAGTAGTAAACTTCAGTTAGCATAAAGACCATAACATGGCGAAACAGTACGACAATGGCATATTAATACCTGAAGAAGATCATGAAATCATCAATGAGCAGCACCGTGATCATGTTAGCTTGCTTTCAGATTTCGACATTGAGTTATTCAAGGCAGGAAGACATTACCGGCTATATGATAAGCTCGGCGCGCATGTAACAGAACGCAATGGCTTGCAGGGAACTTATTTTGCCGTATGGGCTCCCAACGCACGTTATGTATCGGTCGTTGGTAATTTCAATTCCTGGGACAGGGGCACACATAAGTTAAATGCACGCTGGGATGGTTCCGGTATCTGGGAAACCTTCGTACCCGGACTAGCGAAAGGCGAATTGTATAAATACTTCATTGATTCGCACAGCGGGTATGCTGCAGAAAAAGGTGATCCCTACGCTTACCTATGGGAAGTGCCTCCGCGAACGTCGTGTATTTCGTGGGACCTGGGATTTGAGTGGAGCGATGATAAATGGATGAATGAGAGGAAGAACACAGACTGGCTGGCTAAACCGATCTCTATTTACGAAATGCATCTTGGATCCTGGCGACGCGTACCGGAGGAAGGTGATCGCTTTATGACTTACAGGGAACTGGCCAATCACCTGCCGCAATATTGCAAGGCGATGGGCTTTACGCACATAGAGTTCATGCCGGTAATGGAACATCCGTTTTATGGCTCCTGGGGATACCAGGTAACAGGATATTATGCACCGAGCAGCCGCTACGGTTCGCCGCAGGACTTTATGTTCCTGGTAGATGAATTACATAAAGCAGGCATAGGTGTAATCCTCGATTGGGTTCCGTCGCACTTCCCATCAGATGAGCACGGGTTGAGCTACTATGATGGCACACATTTGTATGAACACGACGATCCACGCAAAGGTTTCCATCCTGACTGGCAAAGCCTGATCTTCAACTACAGCCGCAACGAAGTAAAAGCTTTCCTGATATCGAACGCCTTGTTTTGGCTGGATAAATACCATATAGATGGTTTAAGAGTAGATGCTGTGGCATCTATGCTCTACCTGGATTATTCAAGAAAAGAAGGTGAATGGATCCCCAACGAGTTCGGAGGGCGCGAAAACCTGGAGGCTATTGCGTTCATGAAGGAGTTCAATGAAGCTGTACACCTAAGCTATCCCGACGTACTAACGATAGCCGAGGAATCAACCGCGTGGCCGGGAGTAACCAAACCAACTTTTGAAGGCGGCCTGGGTTTTGATATGAAATGGATGATGGGATGGATGCATGACACGCTTAGCTATTTCCAGAAAGATGCTGTGTATCGCTGTCACCACCAGGAGCAGATCACCTTTAGTATACTCTATGCTTTTTCAGAACGATACACCTTGCCGCTGTCACACGATGAAGTCGTGTATGGCAAAGGTTCTATGATCGATAAAATGCCAGGGGATGAATGGCAGCAATTCGCCAACCTCAGGCTGCTGTACACGTATATGTATGGGCACCCCGGCACAAAGCTGATCTTCATGGGCGGCGAGTTTGCCCAACGACAGGAGTGGCGGCATGACTTCAGTCTTGACTGGCACGAAAACTACTACCCATTACATCACGGCGTACAGACATTGTTGCAGGACCTGAATACACTTTACAAAAGCGAACCATCGCTGTATGAGCTGAACTTTGCTGGAAGCGGGTTTGAGTGGATAGACCTGAACGATGCACAGAACAGCGTGCTATGTTGGGTACGTAAAGGACATCACAAGGAAAATGACTTGCTATTTGTCGCCAACTTCACACCAATGGTTCGCCACAACTACAGGGTAGGTGCACCTCGCATGGGGTATTACCGTGAGGTATTCAACTCAGACAGCAGCAAGTACGGCGGCAGCAACGTGATGAACGAAGGCGAACTGGAAGCCATGCCTGTACGCAAGCACAACAGAAGCCACTCTTTATCGCTTATGTTACCACCGCTGTCAGTGATCGTGTTGCGGCATGTGCGCAATTACGACTGGCTGTAGTCAGTAGCGGTTATATATTTCAGTCCAGCTGCGCAACAGCTTTTCCAGTTTTTTAGAGAGCTGCGCTTCCTTTACCCGCCATAGCCAATTGCCATCGGTTGATCCCGGGGTATTCATCCGCGATTGTTCACCTAAGCCAAGTACATCCTGCATGGGCAATATCGCGATGTCTGCTATAGACGAGTAAGCCATACGCCCCAGCACAAAATGCACATCTTTCTCTCTTAGCGAGGTGCCATTATACTCCTCCAATCGTTTGTGATCAGCACGGTTGGCCTCCTGCTGGTACCAGCCCAGGGTTGTGTTATTATCATGGGTACCTGTATAAACTATCGCGTTGCGCACATAGTTATGCGGTGCGTCTACAGAATTTGGCAAATGTTCACCAAAAGCGAATTGCAGTACCCGCATACCCGGTAGGCCGATCTCGTCGCGAAGAGCGTACACCTGCTCCATGCTAACGCCGAGGTCTTCTGCCACAAACGGCAAACTTCCCAGCTCGGCTGCGACTACATCGAAAAACTCTTTGCCGGGACCTTTTTTCCATACGCCATTCTTTGCCGTTATTTCTCCAGCTGGCACTTCCCAATATTCAGCAAATGCACGGAAATGATCCAGGCGCACTAAGTCGAATAGTTCCAGGTTTTTCCTCAGCCTTTTGATCCACCAATCATAGTTGCGGGTTTTGACGACGTCCCAGTTGAATGTAGGCATGCCCCACAACTGGCCGTCTTCACTGAAGTAGTCGGGCGGTACGCCGGCAATGCCTGTTATACGTCCGTCCACATCTAGCGAGAATATATCCCGGTGTGCCCAGACATCAGCCGAATCGTAACTGACATAAAAAGGCATATCGCCAAATACCTGCACATCCAGTCCATTGCAGTATTCCTTCAGTTCGTTCCATTGTAAACTAAATTGAAGCTGCAGCCATTTCACCTTGTTTATAGCATCTTCGTGATCACTTCTGAAAGTTTGCAAAGCTTGTCCATCGCGTTGTTTCAACTCCACAGGCCATTCATACCACGGCTTATTGTTCTGTTCCTGTTTTATCACACTATACAACGCGTAATCATCGAGCCAATATGCTTCCTGCACACAGAATTGTTCAAACTGCCGGCGTAACTTATCGAACTCGCCGGCGCTGTAATTCATGTATGCCGTTTCAAACAATTCGTTTTTTATCTGCATAGCATCAGCATAGTCTGCTTTGTCCTTATGCGGAAGCTGATGCTTTTTTATGGTGCCACCGTCAAGTAATCCGGCCTTTACCAAAAGCTCGGGACTAAGCAATAGTATATTGCCTGCCATGCTCGAAACTGAGCTATAAGGAGAATGTCCGGCACCTGCTTCCGTAGGATTGAGCGGAAGTATTTGCCAGTATTTCTGCTGGCTGCGGCTGAGAAATTTTGCAAAACGGCGAGCGTAACTACCCAAGTCGCCCACACCGTAATCTGAGGGAAGTGAACTTATGGCTAATAATATACCGGCACTTCGCCTTTTTGCCGGTCGTTTTGCAGTAAGCACTGCAAACGGGAGCTTGTTAAACAGATCGGCTACAGGCGGTTCTTTGGTGTTTAATTCACTTCCTGCCGTCGGCATCCATTCTTTAGGTGCGTCGTCAGGTAAAACGAGGCGCGTGTCGTTCCAATCAATGTCACCTAATGTTCCACCGTGTTGTACTAAGGTCGCGATATGCAAAGGCACAGCTACCAGGCACCATTCATTTTTGTACCTGCGGGCAAAAGCCATCACTTGCTTTTTATACTTTCCCTTCACCTCTATCGGAAGGTAATTTCCTTTCGCAAAAAGTTCGGAATACTGTTTACGCAAGGTCATTAAACGATGCGTAAGCCATAGCTTGATCTTTGCAGAATGGCGTTCCGCCCATAACTTATCTGTTTCCTCTATACCGGCAACTTCTTCCAACCACGCAATTCGTTTTGCATAGTCGACAGGACGGCGATTGTCAGGGTCGACAAGGCTAAGATCCCAAAGTTCTGCACCCTGGTAAATATCAGGCACACCGGGACAGGTAAACTTCAGTACCGTTTGCGATAGTGAATTAACGATTGCCGCATCGGCAATACGATGCAGAAAATCTTTAAAACTAGGCCAAAAAGGTTTGCCTTGATCCAGCAATGCTGTAGTGAATTTCTGCGTAGTCTCTTCGTATTCAGTATTAGGTGCCGACCAGCATGAATGTAACTTGGCTTCACGCAAGGCCTTCCGGAGATATTGTTCCAGGCGTTCGGGCAGGTCATTCGCATCGGCTTCATCAAAAGGATACGCACCTGTCAATACCTGGTAGATAAAATATTCATCATTTGCTTCCGGCCAATCGTTGAATTTTAGCTCTGCAACCGTCTCGCGCCATTCACTTATCTTCTCCTTCCAAAGCTCCGGCAGATCAGTGAGTACGTTCAGCCGGGCTCGTACGTCTTCGCCACGTTTCGTATCATGAGTGGCGGTGGCATTCAGCGTAAGCGGCCACTTTAGCTGCCGTTCCATCATTGCCCGGTGAAAATCACCTACCGTGATCCCGAACGCTTCCGGAGAATCCCCCACATCGTTATGCCCGATAAACCTGTTGTACGTATACATCAGGGTATCCTCCACTCCTTTAGCCATTAGCGGCCCTGCAAACTGCATGCAACGCTTGTAAAACCTCGCGGCTCTCTCATTATAATCTTTATCTCCGTCATGCGGATTAGTAAGGAATACCTGTTGCAGCATATCTACCGCCTGCGAAAGGTATGGCTTGCTTTCTCGAATGTCGTTCAGGATATCCTTAACCGCTTCCTGCTCGGCTTTAGGCAAAGGCATCCTATTACCGTAGAACCGGTATACGGGACATTGTATCAGTAATTCAGCAATAGCGGATCTTAGTTTCTCCTTTCCGACTGTGGTAGCAACAGTGTTATCCACGAGGTTAAGTTCCAGGAATAGCCGGCACAGGTTTTCCAGTTCGCCGCCCATGTGTTCAAAAAGTATGTGTGCTTTTTTTGCGTGTATTTGCTGATGCAGCGGCGTATTATCATTTACGATCTTCCTGTAAAGCTTTGTAAATTCAGTTTTTGCTTCCCGGTTAGTAAGCAGATTATTCACAAGGGCGAGAAAATCGTAACCGGTGTTTCCCTGTACAGGCCAATCGGCTGGTAATGATTCAATCGACCCCAGTATCTTCTCGACTACTACCGGGACCTTATCTCCAATCAAAGCTCGAAGATCTTCGAGGTATTTTTGCGGGTCTGATAACCCATCTATGTGATCGATGCGAAGTCCGTTGAATATGCCATCGTCCACCAGTTCTTTTATTTTTATATGAAATTGTTGGAAAACGGTTGAATCCTGGATATTAAGGCACATCAAACCATTGATAGTAAAAAACCTCCTGTAATTAATACGTTCATCTGTTTCCTGCCAGCGGCAAAGCCGGTAATGTTGTGCATCCAATAATGCGCGCAAACGGCCTTCATCGTTATTGATCGACTCCGGATCTTCACCGGAATTATATGAGCCCGGCGACAAGGGAAATTTATTCTCATAGTATTTAAGAACCAACTTATCGCCGTCGCGATCAACAAACAGCTGCTTATTCGCCACTACCGCTTCCAGCGTATTGCCAAGAAGTGGCACCATCAATTTGTCCCGCCAGTCGATATCGAAAAAAGAAGCGTACTGTGATTTAGAACCGTGTGCCAGCGCATCCATCAACCAAGCATTATCCGTATGGTAGGCCATGTGATTAGGAACAATGTCCTGCATCCAGCCAATACCCAAGGTCTCTAGCTGCCTGCGAATGTTTCGTAGTTGTTCCTCGCTGCCGATTTCAGGATTAATGGTCAATGGATCGAGGCAATCGTAACCATGGTTACTGCCGGATACTGCGCTAAAGATGGGTGATGCGTATATAGTAGCTACCCCGAGTTTTGCCAGGTAAGGAATTACCTGCTCGAAATTGCTAAAGGTAAATCCCTTGTGAAACTGTATACGGTATGTGGAGACGGGATTATACATATCGGCGTGCGTAAATAACTATAGATTCAGGTTGCAATTGTACGGAGGTTTCCAGCATTTCTGCTGCATTTGATCTCCCCTTCCATTCCGGCGCGGCAGAATCAAATATTTTTTTGAACAAAACGCTGCCATCACTTGTCTCAACCCGCTGAACCTGTTTA
>JAJNBR010000218.1 GCA_021156265.1 Flavipsychrobacter sp. | reverse complement strand
GGACCGGCAAAAGTGGGTATCATCATGCCACGCAGGCGCGGTTCATCGTGTCCTTTATAAACAGCGGTGGCGGGTGCCGCCTTGTGCAATGGTTGTGGCGGGTCGAAGATGCTGATCTCGATACGGTCGTACCATACGCGGCCCGTTACTTCTTCCAGTCCTACAACTAGCCGCACAGTGTCAACGCTGGGTGAAATAAAAGCAAGGAATTCCGATTCTCTCCAGTCGAAACTGCCTGAGGACACCGGCATTTGCGGGTACTCATCTGTCCAGGGCAGCACGCTATGCAGCATCACTTTGATGCCATTCCAGGGCCTGGGTGGTGTGCTTACTTTTTGCGCTTTGATGCGTGCTTTGATCTTCAGTGTGGCGCCCCTGAGCTTTTCTACAGGCAGCAATACTGTTGGTTTGTTGTCTGACCGCACCAACAATGCACTGTTGCCATCTTTGGTCACGAGCCTGTACCTGCCATCCCAGCCTTGCATGTCTGCCTCGCTGTCGAAGTTATTGCTGTAAACGATCTCGCCTTTTTGCTGGGCGATAGCAGCCACGCTGCAGGTAAGAAGTGTAAAAAGGAAAATGCCGTACCGTAGAAATGTATTCATTGGATCGAAGTAAACGTGGCAAAACTACAATAGGGTTATCAATTTTTATTTTTCGCGCGATTCGAGCGCTTTTTTTACACTGCCGTATTTCAGTAACAGTTCTTTTGCCTGTTCATAGTCTTTCATTTTTAGCCGTTCCATCAGCATCTTCACGCCACGGTCTACCAGTTTGTCGTTGCTCAGCTGCATGTTCACCATTTTGTTGCCCTCTACGCGGCCAAGCTGTATCATCACCGTGGTAGAGATCATATTCAGCACCAGCTTCTGGGCGGTACCGCTTTTCATTCGCGTACTACCTGTTACAAACTCAGGACCTACGACCACTTCCACCGGGTGGTCGGCTATTTCAGCAACAGGACTTCCGGGGTTGCAAACGATACAACCTGTCGGGATGCCGTTGTCTTTGCATTTGGCCAGCGCACCGATAACATATGGTGTAGTACCGCTGGCAGCCAGGCCTATTACTACATCATGTTCGTTGATGTTATGCGCCTGCAGGTCCTTCCAGCCTTGTTCTGTGTCGTCTTCGGCAAACTCCACTGCCTGGAGTATGGCGTCAGGTCCCCCGGCTATGATGCCAATGACAAGGCCCTGGGGTACGCCGAAAGTGGGCGGGCATTCGCTGGCGTCTACAATGCCCAGGCGGCCACTTGTGCCGGCGCCTATATAAAACAACCTGCCGCCCGATACCATTTGCGCAACCACCGCTTCCATTAGTTCTTCTACCTGGGGCATGGCCTTTTCTACTGCCAGCGGAACGGTTTTGTCCTCGCTGTTGATGGCTGCAAGCAGCTCGGGAATGGATTTATGTTCCAGGTCCCGGTGGTTGGATGGCTGCTCGGTATACTTGATAAAATCTGCCATGGGTTAGCTTTCAATGCTGAAGTTACAAATACGTTGCCAAACCCTTGACCCCTGAAGGGGAACCATCGATGGAGCTGTGGAGTTCGTTGTCGGTGTTTTGTTACAAACGTTGTTGAAAAGGTTATCAATGTCGCATCGGCTCGATAATGAAAACCTTTGCTGTATTGCGTTTGGTGGCCAATCTGTTCGCTTTTGTTGTCATTTTTTTAATTGTGCTCACGAGATCGCTGTCGCTAAGTTGTTTCAATTTGTTTACAGGGTGGCACCCCTTGTGGCTTTGTTTGCTGTAATTGGCTGAGGTAGTGCGTGGTATAACGTTTCGGGATGAATTTGTTACAGTTTGTTGTCGAAAATCAAGGACGTCATTTCGACCGTAGGGAGAAATCTCGTGAAATGCGGCGATGGGGCTAATTGCATATTCTGGGGAGATTTCTCTCTTCGCTGCACTGCGTTGCGCTTCGTTCGAAATGACGACCTTGATTAGGTTAGGTACAGGGTAATAACAGGGCATGATAATCTGCTATTTTATCTATAGCAAATATACGTAAAAATATTCATTTTATTTAGGCGCATTCCGTCAGGTTTACAAATGGTGAAAAAGATTTATCTTACTTCAAATATCACTTGTATGGCTGACCTGGAGACTTTCAGGAAAATGGCGCTTTCGTTCCCCGATGCGGAAGAGCGCCCGCATTTCGACCGCCCGTCTTTCCGGGTGAAGGGAAGGATATTTGCTACCCTGTGGGAAAAAGATAACCGGGCCATGCTGGTACTGTCACCCATCGACCAATCGGTTTTCTGTTCTTATGATACTACCGTGTTTTTCCCTGTGCCTGGTGGCTGGGGACTGAAAGGCGCTACGCTGGTTGAGCTAAAGAAGGTGCGCAAGGATATGCTGAAGGATGCTTTAGGGGTGGCGTATAACGGGGTGGCCAACAAGGGTAAAAAGAAATAAGTCACTAAATGCAGCGACAGTACTAAATCCATCTATCATCAAGGTAAGATAGTTTTGTCTTACAATTTCACTCCCACACCGATCCTCACCGAATAATAAGCAGGTAGCGCATTGAAGTTAAAAGTTGCTGCTGTGCGCTGTTCTGCAGGCAGAGCTGAATTGAGCGTATTGGTGCTATGGTGCTGCGCGTCAAACAGGTTGACCGGCACATTCAGGTCTGCATAAATTCTTTTGCTGATGTGATAGGTGAGTCGCGGAACGATAAAGCCGCGAATGCCTAGTACGTTATCGCGGGTGGGAAACAGTGCAGTAATAGCAGGGTCTGTCCGGTACCTGTTGTAGTAGGGCATCGCTGCCAGGCCAATTGCCGGAAGCAGCTTGCGTTCTTTCTTTTTGCCAAACATCCGGATGTACTCGTACCGCAAGGCAATGGCGGTGGTAGTTGTCACCGCACCAGCCACTGGTTCTGCACCCGTCAGGTAAATACGTTCTGTCAGCTCATCGCGCCGGGCAATGGTCAGTTCGCTGAGCTCTATTTCGTGAAAGTTCTTCTTTTTAGTAGCTATCTGCACTGCCGTGGCAGGATAGGCTATTTTATCAAAGCTAGCTGTGCGTACATAGTTGCTGTCGCGGTAAAGCTCACTCTTGTCGGCAAGCGTGGTCAGGTTGTACAGCTTGACCGCATATTTATAGTCGAGATTGCTGTTCTGTGCCACTGCGGCGTAACTGCTTAGTGCGAGTATTGATAATGCGATGATCTTCATATGCGCCTGCTTGTGATGATAGTCTGCCGCGGAGTATCCCGTATTAAAGTTACAGCATAAATTTCAAGCCATTAGCGTGCAATAAATACGGGTACCTTGATCATGTGCCGCACCGAGTTGATGGTCTCGCCAAATATCCAGTCGCTAACTTTTTTATGACCGTGGCTGCCCACTATCAGCAGATCGCTTTCCGTTTCGTCAATAATGCGTGCGATCTCTTTAACCCTGTGCTTAAAACCCAGGAGACCTTCGGCTTTATAGCCGCGCTCTGTAAAGAAATCAACATACTTCTGCAGGTGTTCCGTGTCTTTGATGGTTTCATAATCACGCGCCTCGTCCTCCATCATCCGCGCCTGGGCGCTTTCTACCACGTGTATCAACGTATATTGGGTGTTGGCATCGCCCAGCTGTATGGCGTATTGTATCACCCGCTCGTCTTTGTCGCTATAGTCGAGCGCCAGTGCAATGCGTTTGAATGGCTCGGATACTGTTGTACGCAGCGTTTCCATAGATATTTGTTTGTGCACGTCGATGCTGGCTTCGCGTTTCTGCAGGCGGAACGGGTACAGCAGGGTGATGAGCAACAGCGCTACCAATCCTAAGCCCCCGGCAACGACAAGCCCTTTCACTAAGATATTATCTGTCATCGACACCCAGGTGAGCGCCGATTCATACACCAGCTTCAGGTTGAGTGCTACGATCACCGTGGCTATTACCCAGGCACAGGTTTTGGTGACCGGGCCGATGGTAAACTTGCCCATGCGTTTGCGGTCGCTCACAAAATGTATGAGCGGTATAACGGCAAAGGCCAGCTGCATACTCAGTATTACCTGGCTAAACACCAGCATGCTATCTACCATCTCCTCGCCCATGATGAGTATGACGAGCACCGCGGGTATAATGGCCAGCATACGGGTAAGCAACCGGCGTGCCCACGGGTTGAGGCGCAGGCGCAGGTAACCTTCCATTACTATCTGCCCTGCCAGTGTTCCCGTTACCGTGGAGCTTTGTCCCGCAGCTATCAGCGCTATCGCAAACAAATGCGAAGCCCAGGTATTGCCCAGCATAGGGGCAAGCAACAGGTGTGCATCTTTCAGCGAAGCCACGTTTTGCTTGCCAGCAGTATAAAATACAGCGGCTGCCAGTATCAATATAGATGCGTTGACGAATAGCGCCATATTAAGGGCCACTGCGCTGTCAATAGTGTTGAACTTTATGGCGCGCTTGATGGAAGTGTCGTCGCGGGCGATCTTTCGCGTTTGCACAAGGGCGGAGTGGAGGTAAAGATTATGCGGCATTACCGTGGCACCAATGATACCGATGGCAATGTATAATGCCGTATTGTTGGGTATCGACGGCACAAAACCTTTTACAACCTCACCCATGTCCGGCTGTGCATAAAACATCTCCATCAAAAAGCAGACGCCGATGATGGCTACAAGGGTGATGATGAACGCCTCCATCTTGCGCATGCCCAGCTTTTGCAGGTAAAGCAGCAGGATGGTGTCAGCGAAAGTGATGAGCACACCCCAGATGAGCGGAATGCCGAGCAGCAAGTTGAGGCCGATGGCCATACCCAGCACCTCGGCCAGGTCGCAGGCAGCAATAGCTATTTCTGCAAGCACATATAATATGAAGTTGACACCACGCGGATATACCTGGCGGTTGCACTGCGCCAGGTCTTTACCCTGAACAATGCCCAGGCGGGCGCTGAGCGATTGTAGTAACAGCGCCATGATATTACTCATCAGCAACACCCACAGCAGTTTATACCCGAACTGGCTACCACCTGCCAGGTCGGTAGCCCAGTTGCCGGGGTCCATATAACCCACACTCACCAGGTAAGCCGGACCGAAAAAGGCGGCAATGCGCCTCCAGGGACTTCGCTGTTTATGAGGATCGATAGAGGAGTGAACCTCGCTTAATGATTTATCGGTAGTAGTGATTTTCATACAGGTCTAAAAATAATTTTAGACAAATCTAAAACAAGTTCTTTAAATCGAACTGTTAAGGTTAAAAAAATATACCAACTAAGAAATTAGTTTATGTACTAAAAACTTAGTAGATTTACTAAAACCTTAGTAGATGGCCGCACATTTCAAGTCACTTACAAAAGCCGAGGAGGAAATAATGCAGATACTCTGGCAACTGGAAAAGGCCTTCATTAAAGACGTAGTGGACGCCCTGCCGGAACCCAAAC
>JAJNBR010000217.1 GCA_021156265.1 Flavipsychrobacter sp. | reverse complement strand
TAAAGTTTGCTGTTGTTGCTGCCGAAGATCACGTTACCACCATAGACTATAGGGGAAGAAAGAATTTGTGCTTTGGTGTCGTAAGACCATTTAGCCGCGCCTGTAGCAAAATCCAGGACGTAGAGGTTGCCGTCAAGGCAGCCTATGAAAACAAACGGGCCGCTAACCGTGGCCGACGACGTGAAAGCCGCACCCCCGGTAAACTCCCATTTTTTAGCACCTGTAGCAACATCCAGCGCAAACACCTTATTGCCGGCGCCCAATATTACTTGTCCGGCAGACACGGTTGGTGACGACAAGATGTCGCCGCCTGCGTTGAAGTACCAGTTAACGTTCTCCGTCACTGTATTCAGCGAATACAGGGTATCATTGAGTGCACCAATAATAATATTATTACCATCAACAGCCGGGGAAGCAATGAATTGCTGGAAGATTGAGTTGTTCATCCAGTACTTCTTAACCAGCTTGCCGCGTTTGGCGTCCAGTTTTATCAGGCTGTCTGTTGTAGGCAGGTAAAGATGTTCGCCAATGATAACGGGAGTGGCTTCCACATGGCTGCCTACGTAATATTCCCATTTCTTTTCGCCGGTTCTAGGGTCTAAGGCGTACAAAAACTCATTTTGGCTGGTGATATACAGTGAAGTTGAAAAGGATTCAGGTAGTTTCTCGTCTTTGCTGAATTCGCTCTTCCTACAGGCAGATACCACTAGGGTAGCAGCCATACAGAATGCCAAAATTTTCATCCAACGTTGCGGCATGATTCGGAAATTATGGTATTTAAGTTATGCAAAATAGGGTTTTTGGTTTTCTATTGCAATATGCCCCGAAAAATAAATCCGGTCCTTTTTGGGTAAAAGACCGGATTTTTTTGCTTTTGGTTTGAAGCCTACGCCATCATTTTCTCTTTCTGGCGTTTCAGGCGGGTTACCATTGAGTCAAAAGCAACATCAAATGATTCTTCAAAGGTTTTTGTCTGGTGTTTTACAAATAACGAATGTCGGGGGATATTTACTTTGATCTCGGCTACCTTATCTTTTATCTGGTGCGCTACGTTCTCCAGCTTCAGGAAAACCTCAACGCTCACGATATTGTCCTGGAACGTTCGCAGCTTGTCGATCTTTTTATTGACATGGTCTATCAGTTTCGAGTCGGCATCGAAGTGCACAGTCTGGATTTGCACGTTCATAAAGTCTCAGTTTTTTATGGTTAACTAATCATCATCCTCGCGGATGATTCTGCTTGTGAATCTCTTTCAACCTTGAAATGTTGTTATGCGTATACACCTGCGTAGCGGCAAGGCTGCTATGGCCAAGAAGATCTTTGATGGCCTGTATATTGGCGCCATTGTTCAGCAGGTGGGTGGCAAAGGTGTGCCGCAGTACGTGCGGACTTTTTTTCTTTAGAGTTGTTGCTATAGAGAGGTATTTTTTAACTGTTCGATAAATGTACATGGGATATAAAGGTTCACCATTTTCCAGCACCAGCAAATGACCGTTGTCAGGTAATGCCATGACCTTTTTCTCGCCGATATAGGCCTTTAGCTCATCCAGCAATACGGGATGCACCGGTATCAGCCTTTCCTTGTTGCCCTTGCCTAGTACACGCAGCTGGTTCAGGCCCCATTCTACGTCTGTTTCCTGTAGTTGCAGCAGCTCCTGGCGGCGCATACCGGTCTGGTAAAACAGCTCGCAAATAAGGCGATCGGTAAAACCCGTAAAGCCCTCGTCAAACTGGAGTTCCTCCAGCAAGTGCTGGGTTTCCTGCTCCTTCATATAGGTAGGCAGGCGCTCCGGCAGCTTCAGGGCATGTAATTGCCTCACAGGGTTCTTTTCCACTGTTTGCTGGCGAAGCATGTACTTGTAAAATGAATTGAGGCTGGACAGCTTCCGGTTAATAGTGCGGGGCGACTGTTTCTGGTCTTTTAAGGCCGCGAGCCAGCTCCGGATATGAAAATGAGAGATGCTGTTTGCCGAATCTATACTGAACTGTTCGAGGGCGAAATCCCGGAACTGTTCCAGGTCTTTTTGGTATGAATTACGCGTATGACGGGAAAATCTTTTCTCGAACCTCACGTATTGTATAAAGTCGGTAATCCGGTCTCCGATCATAAGAAAGCCTGGTGTTGTAAATATAATGATTTACAACACCAGGCACAAGATATTTCCTATAAGAAATGTTAAAGCGGCTATTAATCTTCCAGCTTGCCAGATGCAAGTTGTTGACGATAAATAGCTTTCAGCACTTGCGTACGGCGCCTAACAGATGGTTTAGTGAATGATTGACGCTCACGCAGCTGGTTCAGGGTGCGAGATTTTTCGTACTTCTTCTTGTACTTCTTCAGCGCCTTATCAATATTTTCGCAATCTTTTGAATCGATGATCAGCATAACTTATATACCCCCTTTTTGGTAAAATAGGATTGCAAAGGTAGTATTTTTTGTGATTTGACCAAAGTTTTTAGGCTAAACTGTTTAAACTGAATAATTTTGAAGGTATAATACACGTTTACAGAGATATGCGCAGGATCGGGATTTTTGTATTAGCAGCAACATTGGCCGTAGTGGCTTGTAAAAAGTATGAGGATAAGATAGGCGTTGCCGATCTGCCTAACAGCTATTGCAACGACCCGGAAGCGGTCAACTATAACTGGAATTTCCCCGGCAAGCCCGACAACAGCACCTGCTTTTACCCCGATTCGGTATTTGCCGGTACCTATATCCTGTCGGACAGTGTCTATTATTCTGAAGACTTCATCTTTTCACGGGCGCAGACGGATACGCTTACTATCAGCAAAAGGGGGACAGACAGCCACTCGCAACTGACGGTGGAATGGAAGACCTGCAATATAAGGATGAACTTTACCGCCGACCGCTTTTACAAGGCAACGGCCGATTCGCTGTTTGGCGCCGATACCATCATCAGGGCCGGCCAGCTATTCTGCAGGCCTACGGATACTTTGTCGGGCTTTATGATGAAAGACCGCAACGACCCCAAGCGGCTGAAGGTGAATTTTACCATAAGGACCGATACCGGCAGCAAAGTGGTTTTTTACAACGGCACAGCCATTAAGCAATAGCATAATGTTTACAGGTATAGTTGAGGCTTTAGGCACTATCAGGGAGGTCATTCCTTCAGGGTCTAATGTTGATTTCATTATTGAGTGTCCGTTCACCGGTGAGCTGAAGGTTGACCAGTCGGTGGCACACAACGGTGTTTGCCTGACGGTGACCGATATAAAAGGCAGCCTGTATAGGGTGACGGCTGTGGCCGAGACCCTGGCCAAAACCAACCTCGGCGGGTGGAAAGCCGGCGACAAAGTGAACCTGGAGCGCTCGCTGCGTGTAGGCGACAGGCTGGACGGACATTTTGTGCAGGGGCATGTAGATGCTACTGCAAGCTGCACCGCGCGGGAAGCGCTGGATGGCAGCTGGCTGTTTCGTTTCCGGTTCCCGGAGCAGTTTGCCTCGCTGGTGGTGGAGAAAGGCTCTGTGTGCCTGAACGGCGTTAGTCTCACGGTATTCAACGTTTCCGACGATGAGCTTACCGTTACCATCATTCCCTATACCTACGAGCATACTAATTTTCATGCGATACAGCCGGGCGATATCATCAACATTGAATTTGATATTCTTGGCAAATATTTCCTGCGTCAGCAGAACGTTCAAAAAGCCCTTATCTAATTCCCGACCAATATTATGCGTAAACCGGAACCCAGGGAGTATTATGATATCGTGATCATCGGTGCAGGTGTGGGCGGTCTTACCTCCGGCGCCCTGCTAAGTAAAGCCGGTTTTTCGGTATGCGTGCTGGAAAAGGAACCGCATGCAGGTGGCTATCTTGCCGGTTTCCGCAGAAAGGATTTCAGGTTTGATACGGCCATACATTGGCTGAACCAGCTCAACCCGGGAGGCATGGCGGCCAAGATATTCGATATACTGGGTAGCGACCGGCCGCAGGCAGTGCCGCAGAAACGCATCAGGCGGTATAAAGGCGAAAGCTTCGACTACCTGCTGACCAATAACCCGAATGAGCTGCGCGACCAGTGGATAGCAGAGTTCCCGCACGAGAAAGACGGTATTATACGTTTCTTTAAGGCAGCCGAGAAGCTGGGTAAGTCGTTCCATAATTTCAGTAAGATATTCAGGTCGGAAGAGACCATGGACTTTTGGGAGCGCATGGCCAATAAGATACCGCTGCTGGAGTTTGCCATCCCGTTCATTCCCTACATAGGCTATACCGGCGACAAGGGTATGAAGAAAGGGCTCAATAAATTCTTCAAAGACGAGCGCCTGCACAAGGTGTTCTCTGCCGATACCGAATTGCTCTCGTGCCTGGTGCCTATAGGCTGGGCCTACTATGGCGACTATCAAAGTCCGCCGGTGGGTGGCGGGCAGGTGATACCCGAATGGCTGGAGCATATAGTGAACTACTATGGCAACGACATCTTTTACAAGAGCAAAGTGAAACGCGTGCTGCTGGACGGCAACAAAGCTACAGGCGTGTATTTTGAACATCGTGGTGAGGTACATGAGGTACGAAGCAAGTATGTGATAGCCGCCTGCGATGTGGAAGCCTTGTATGAGAAGATGCTGCCTGAGTCTGCCATCCCGTCTCCGCTGAAGCAGAAGCTGAAAGATGCCGACCTGTATAGCTCATCGGTCACTGTTTCGATAGCGCTTGATTGCCCGACCGAAGCGCTGGGCTTTAACGAAGAACTGGTGCACCTGGCCAGCGAAAAAGTGCCGCGCGGACAACATGCCAGCGGCGATCCGCTCACCAGCGAGATCAGTATACTGGCTCCTTCGCTGCGCGATAAATCGCTGGCGCCGGAAGGCCGTGGTACGCTCACCCTGTTCATGCCTGCACTTATGAATTACAACAGCGAGTGGCAGACCGAAAAGGACGAAGCCGGTAACTATGTACGCGGCGAAGCCTATAAAAAGCTGAAGGAGGCTATTGCCGAAGTGCTGATAGAACGCGTGGACAAGGAGTTTGCCCCGGGATTGAAAGAGCACATCCTGTTTTATGATGTGGCTACTCCTGTTACGCACTGGCGATATACAGGCAACCGCAACGGCACCATGATGGGCGCCAAGCCCGGCCGCGCTAATATGCAGAGCAAGATAGCCCACTACCATACCCCGGTAGAGAACCTGCTGCTGGGCGGCCACTGGGCTGAACTTGGTGGTGGTGTGCCTATTGCCGTAAAGGCTGGGGCTAATGCCACACTGCTCATCCTGAAGAAAGAAAAGCCGGAAGCCTTTAAGGTGCTGGCGAAATATATGGATGGCAAAGCGCCTGCAGAAAGCATCATGAGCTCGGGCCAGTTCAAGCCATACGATAACAGCTGGAAGCGCGAGTTGACACCTGCTGAAAAACTGGCCTTGCGGCAGGCG
>JAJNBR010000216.1 GCA_021156265.1 Flavipsychrobacter sp. | reverse complement strand
ATGGCCGCGCGCTAAAAATATTTATAGCGGAAAAGCAGCCAGCCACCTCGTGAATTCGGGTATCCTGCGCGAGTGGACATCCCCCTCCGCCCCCTTCAAAGGGGGAACTGCAATAAAATAGAAACGCCCCCGCGGTTGCGGGGGCGTTTCTATTTTGAATTAATTCCTTGTATTACTCGAGTTTGAAGAGGATCGGCAGGGTGAAGTATACTTTCACGGGGCGACCTTGCTGTTTACCGGGTTTCCAGTTAGGCATGCTTTTCACCACGCGTACGGCTTCATCTTCAAGACCACCGCCCAGGCGTTTGGCGCCTACTACTTTCACGTCGCTGATGCGACCGTCTTCGTTCACTACAAACTGTACGTTCACGCGGCCTTCAATACCTGCTTCACGGGCAGCTTCGGGGTAACGAAGGTTTTTAGACAGGTAACCACCCCAGTCATAGCCCGATTCAGGCATCTGCTCTACGTACTTGAAGATCTCAGGGGGAGGCGGAGCGGCAACCACACCAGTTCCCGGCTCTGTGATTCCCGGATCGATCGCATTGGGATCTCCCTCCTGCGTCTTGAGACCGGCCGATTTATCTTCCAGTTCTTTTACTTCAGGTGGCTTCTCCTCTTCACGTACCTCTTCGTCTTTCTTAATTACGGGAGGAGTGAATTTTACCGTCGGCTTCACCGGTGGTGGTGGTGGCGGTGGTGGTGGTGGTGGTGGTTTCTTTGGATCTATCGGCGGTGGTTCGGCCAGCGTAACTTCTCTCATGATAGCTACCGGCTTCTTTTCCCTGCCTTTGATAGCTTTGGCAGCCATAGCGCCACCCACTATCCCAAGCGTTACACCGATCACAATGAGACCCGCGTTGCGCATGCGCTGAGGATATTTCCTGCGCAGCTCATATCCTCCGTAGGCCTTGTTACGGCCCTCGAACAGGATATCGAGGTAATCGCTTTTCAGTATTTTATTAATATCCATAAAATTCTTTTCGTTTGCCGTCAACTATAAGATGCTGACGGGATAATTTTCCATAAAAGTTTACGGGGCAGGTGTTGCCGGTGCAGCACCACCTTCGTTTGCCTGTTCTGTAGCCGCGATGAATTCTTTATCTACCGGGGAGATATCCAGCAGGGCGTATATACGCACATCATTGATGTTCATCTCATCCAGCATATTCACCATGTCTTCGTAGGTGCTCGTCTCATCGGGTTTTATCAGCACGGTAAGCTGATCTTTCGCCGTGAGCTGGCCCGAACGCTTCAGGTCCTCTATGGTCTTCTTTTTATCGATGATCACATCGCGGATACCACCTTTGCCACGGAAGTAAGTAACTTGTACGTCAGGCGGGGTTTCAGGATTGTCGCCAATACCCTCGTAGTAATATACGCGGTGCTCTTTGCTCAGCAACACGGTCAACGCTACGCTGTTCTTGATCTTGGTCTGATCCTTCTCCTCTATGTTCTCATCCTTGAACGGCATATTGATCTGCATCGTCTTCGGTTTCGACATGGTAGTCGTGTACATGAAGAACGTGATAAGCAGAAAGCCTAAGTCCACCATCGGTGTCAGGTCAACACGCGTCGAAAGTTTCTTACCTTTCTTGACCCCGGGGCCTTTCTTATGCCCTCCACTACTGGAGGTATCCATTTCAGCCATGGAACTTTCTTTTTTATTGAGTTAATTAAGTTTTTTCTTGCTTCGTTCCTCGCTAACGCTCGTGAGATCGCTTCGCTAAGTTCGTACCTCGCAATGACGAGGCTATTTTATTGCTGCGGTGCGCCGCCATGCTTCATATCGTAAGCCGCGGTACCTGCAGGTGGTTCTTTCATACTGGTCAGCAGGTTGAACTTAAAGATCTTCCAGCCTTGCAGTGTACTGATTATTTTCTTTATCTCCGGGTAAGCCGCAGCGCCGTCTGCTTTGATCACGATACGCAGCTTAGGGTTGGTGTACCTGGCTTCTTTGATCCATGTAGCGAGCTCGTTCTGCTCGTTCAGCACGGATGTATCGGCCGGGATACCCCTGGTTGCTTTATCGAATTCTTTTTGTTGCTCAGGCTCAGCTGCCAGGTAAGACTTTAATTGAGTGAACGGAACACCAACGGAAGCACCGATAGCGAACTTCGCTTTTTCTTCGTCGGTAAGGCTAAGGCCTTTTTGCTCGTCTATTTTCTCAATAAGATCTTTACGCATGTTCTTATTGTCGATAGAGAAGAAAATACGTCCGGCAGGATCAACGGTTATCAGCATGATGTCGTTGTCCGGGATGGGTATCTCCGATATCGACGCCGGCGTCTTCACCATTACCGGCTCGTCCGGTTTGAACTTTGTTGCCAGCATGAAGAACGTAAGCAGCAGGAAGGCTACGTCGCACATCGCCGTCATATCGACGTTGGTGCTTTTTCGTGGCATTTTTACTTTAGGCATCTATTATTTTTTTTCTTCGGCTGTTTATTAGTAATCAGATCCAAAACTTTTCACTTTCCACAAACCCAACCTCACATTTAAGTTTTTCTATTACTTGTAGTTAGCCGCGAAGCTTTGAGTCAAAGTAAAGCCGCTTTCGTCGATGGCGTAAGTGATACCATCGATGATGGTAGTAAAAAAGTTGTACGCAATGATGGCAATAGCCGATGTACCGATACCGAGGGCCGTATTGATCAGGGCCTCAGAGATACCGGCAGCCAGGGCGGCAGCATCTGGAGAACCTGCAGTGGCCATGGCAGCGAATGAACGGATCATACCCAGTACCGTACCGAACAGACCGAAAAGGGTAGCCACCGAAGCAATACTTGAAAGGAACACCAGGTTCTTTTCCAGCATAGGCAATTCCAGCGCTGTAGCTTCTTCGATCTCTTTCTGGATGCTCAATACTTTCTGGTCTGTATCGATGTCGTGGTTGTTGATCATGTCGCGGTACCTAACCAGGCCGGCACGCATTACGTTACCTACAGAACCAGATTGCTTGTCGCACTCAGCCAGGGCCGCGTCGATGTTTTTATTGGCCAGGTGATATTGTACTTTACGTACAAACTCAGCACCGTTTACTTTACCTTTTGCTTTGATGATGGTCAGCGCGCGCTCAACGATGAATGCTACCAGGATCAGCGCGGTAGACATCAGGATAGGTACAACCCAGCCACCAAGGTACATAGTACCGAGGCCATTGGCAGGCACGTGTTTTTCGGCGTCTTTAAAGTTGGCCGCAGCACCAAAGAAGATGTGAAACACTAAATGGGCAATCGCAAGACACACTACGATGATTATAAGGTTGACCATGAAGTTGCTTGCATTCTTCGGTTTACCTGCCTGATGTTGTGATTTTGCGGCTGTTTTTACGTCTGCCATAATCTGGATTTTATTTGTTTTTTACTGTTTGTGTTGTTATTTGTTAATATGCAATATGTCGAAGGCTGCAAAGATATACGTACCCTTTAAAAAAACAACTTGAGCTTTTCATTTTTATTGCAAAGTTAATAGTCATTTACACTGCCATGACTATACGAAAAACCCTAAGCCTGTTTGATTTAGAAAATACCTTCTTTGAAGGGATGCCGAAATTATGGGATTTTCGGGTTAACGGCACTAGTTATAAATATTTTAACAAAACGGCGTGGCGTGCCAATTGCTAAAAAAACCGAATAGGTAACGGTGCAAAAACTAGCCGGGCAGGAAGTTTACCTGGCGCGCGAAAGCTTTATGTGCTTTACCTTTGCACCCCGAAATAGTCTGAACTAGAATTCGTGGAATTCAGGAATTAGCCGAATTTTGCAAACCCAAATGGATAATCGTCGTACAGCCGAGGACTTTAACGACTGCACCTCTCAAATTATTGGGTGCGCTATGGCACAGGCCCTTAATTATCTCGAAGCTTATAACATGAAAACCGGGCTGTTGCTAAATTTTGGTAGCCGCAGTTTGACATTCAAAAGATTGAACAACAAAAAACACAAACAGAACTGACCAATTCGGGGCATTCCTAAATTCCCCCAAATTCCGGTTCTGACAAACACAATAGACGATATGAACTTCAACCCCTGGCATTCCGTTAGTTACGGAGAGAATGTACCCGATGTGGTAACAGCTGTGATAGAGATACCTCGCAACTCGAGGGCAAAGTATGAGCTGGACAAAGAAACCGGCATGCTGAAGCTGGACCGTGTGCTGTATTCTTCGGTGTACTACCCTGCCAACTACGGCTTTATACCCCAAACCTACTGCGACGATAAAGATCCACTGGATATATTGGTGCTCTCGCAAATAGAGATGCAGCCGATGTGCCTGGTTGAAGCCAAGATAATCGGTGTAATGCGCATGCTGGACCAGGGCGAGGCCGATGACAAGCTGATAGCTGTTTGCGCCAACGATATGAGTGTTGCACACATTAACGATATCAACGAGCTCCCTTCTTATTTCATCGAGGAGCTGCGCCACTTCTTTGAAGAGTACAAGAAACTCGAGAACAAGGTGGTGAAGATCGAAGAGTTCCAGGGTGCACGCCTGGCTAAGAAGATACTTCAACACAGCATCAACGACTACCAGGCCAAGTTTGGTAAGAAGGTGGCAGAGCTGCAGAGCAGCAATTAACCTGAGAATATAACCACATAAAAAAAAGCCACCTTAAGGTGGCTTTTTTATTGGTCGTGTACTTACTAGTGAATAGTCAATTTAAGAACCTCAGTAGCTTGTGCAGATGTCAGCCGCAGAAAATAATGACCGCTGGCAACTTGCTTGCCAAGACTGATCTTCATTTCGCGGCCGGCAGCTGTAATATCGGCGCGATAGATGACCCTGCCGGTCACGTCTGCTATTTCGAGGTTATTGTATGTATCGACTCCCGACAGCGTGAAATCCCCCTTGTTCGGGTTGGTGTATAAGCTGATGTCCTTGCCGCTACCGGGTTGGTCGATCCCAAGTGTTACATTAAGCGTCAAGCTGTTGCTGCTAGCAGATTTCACTGTTGCGCAGGCGGAATTGCTGGTCATCACGCAGGTGATGTTGTCGTTTGTGGTAAAGTCGATAGCGCTTACACCCTTATAA
Organism: Flavipsychrobacter sp.; assembly: GCA_021156265.1. Classification (GTDB taxonomy): domain Bacteria; phylum Bacteroidota; class Bacteroidia; order Chitinophagales; family Chitinophagaceae; genus Polluticoccus. Next base: position 365 of record JAJNBR010000216.1, on the reverse strand, counting down.
GTGGCAGCGTTGGCGCCGGCTATGTCTATCCCGTTCTTCTTCCATTGATAGATGGGTGCGCTGCCGCCGCCGGATATTGTTGCCGTGAAAGTTACGGGTACCCATGGGCCGACAGTGAGACCCGGGGAGGCCGCAATAGTTACCGAAGGCTGTTTGGCAGTATCTATCCTGATAGGATATTCGTTAGGCGCAGAGGCCCAGGCCGGCGACATGGAAATTATAATGACGCGGTAATTGCTGCCCGGGAGTGTATTAGCAGGGATCGTGCAAACAATGGTGTCTGCACCCGTTTGCATGATCCAGCCAACGGGGGTGAGCGTAACGAATGAACCGTTTGAATCGGACATATAAACTGCAAAAACATT
>JAJNBR010000215.1 GCA_021156265.1 Flavipsychrobacter sp. | reverse complement strand
GACTATTTTGTAAAATCCAAACATATTCTATCTTTAAGCATTATGCGTACAATGAAATTTGCAGCAGGGCTTTTGTTAGCCGGTCTATTTATTGCTAGTTGCACTCGTGATAACGGTATCGCCGAGCCGGTATTACCACCCAAAGGTGGCAAAGGGGGTAAAGCTATCCTGGAAGTAACGCCGAAACATCACGGAAAGGATATTGATTCGGGTACAGTCTATATCAAGTATGGCGTGCTCACAGGGCCAGTTCTTGATGGTTACGATGATACGGTGTATCTTCCGAAGGATGGAAGCATGACAGCAAAATTTGATAGCCTGAAATGGGGCAATTATTTTCTAAATGTTCATGGATTTGATAAGGGTTTCATTGTAGCAGGAACAGCATCGTTCTCGGTCGTTGACTCAAGCGTTCGCACTTACAATACTGTAGTTTCCGTTACTGAAACTGATGGCTCTAACCACTAGTATCCAACATAGAAGTTTATAGGAATAAAGCCACCGTCGGTGGCTTTATTCGTTTATGCCAAACTGACGCAAGTGATGCCAGGCATGTTTATGAAGCAATTGGACCCACATGTCATAAGACAGATCTCCAAAGAATGGGTTGGTGATCGTGCGGTCGGGTTCCTTTTCGAACACGGTAAAAAAATCGGCTAGTTCCTCTTTCAGCTCCGCAAAAGCTTCGCTTATGTCAGCGCGCGTGGGTGGTTCCGGAGTATCGGGTAGGAGTTGGTTAGGAGTGTTTTCCTTGAAGGGTTTTTCACTCATCAGAAATGCCTGCATCCGGGGAATGTTCTCTTCCGGGGTCACACAAGTATACAGGTCTTTGCCGTTGGCTTGCCGAAGCGAATAGCTCATGTGTTCTATCATCTGGTGCAGATCCATCTTGCCCCATAGTGGTTTTGCAACAGGGTCGATCTGTCTCAGTTTGTCGATAAACTCATTTCTCAGGAAATAAGCTTTCGCACTCAGGTTTTCCATTTTATAGCAGTTGTTTGATCAGCGATTCCTGGGTGATCCCCTCAGCTTCGGCCTTGTAGTTGCGCACTACACGGTGTCTGAGCACAGACATAGCCATTGCCTGCACATCTTCAATATCCGGAGAGTATTTTCCCTGCAGCAGAGCATGGCATTTAGCACCCAATATCAGGTATTGCGATGCCCTCGGGCCGGCTCCATAGGCAATATACTGTTTGGCTACTGCAGGGGCTGTATCGTTGTTTGGCCTGGTTTTCTGCACAAGCCCTACAGCGTACTCGAGAACGTTATCCGGCACAGGTACCCGGCGTATTAGCTCCTGGAAATAAAGTATGCCTTCTGCATCCAGTACTTTGGATAGCTCCACATGCGAGGCACCGGTTGTAGTGCGCACGATGTTCACCTCATCGGCAAAGCTGGGATAGTCCAGCCATATCTGGAACATAAAACGATCCAGTTGTGCTTCCGGAAGTGGATAAGTGCCTTCCTGCTCAATGGGGTTTTGCGTCGCCAATACGAAGAATGGCGCAGGAAGCTTATATAAGGTGCCACCAGAGGTAATATTGCGTTCCTGCATAGCCTCCAGCAACGCTGCCTGAGTTTTTGGTGGTGTACGGTTTATCTCATCGGCAAGGATGATGTTGGCAAATACAGGACCTTTGATAAACCGGAAATGCCTCGCTTCGTCCAGTATCTCTGCCCCTACAATATCGCTGGGCATTAGGTCCGGTGTAAATTGAATGCGCTTGAACGACAGGTCCAGCACATCGGCAACTGTTTTTACCAGCAATGTCTTGGCAAGGCCCGGCACGCCCACCAGCAAACTGTGGCCGTTGCACAGTATCGATATAATTAGCCTGTCTACTACCTCCTCTTGACCCACTATCACTTGTCCGATCGCCTTTTTTATCTCGGCAAACTTGTTTTTGAGCGCGTTAGCCGCGTCTATATCTGTTCCGTATGCTTGCATGATGTTCTCTGACAATTTTTAGCCGTGTTAGCTTTAATCAGGGAAGTTCTATTATTTTGGATAAACAAACAAATGCCTGCTGCTTGTTGTTAATAATGATTGTCACCAGAACCGGACAAAACGCATGATTTACAGCCGCTGGCGCTTATTATCAAAACAAAATTTACAATGGAATTAACAATAAAGACGGCCCAGCAGAAGGTGGACGAATGGATAAAAACCACGGGCGTGAGATATTTCACGGAGTTGACTAACCTGGGTATTCTCATGGAGGAGACAGGCGAGCTGGCGCGGATAATTGTCAGAAAGTACGGTGAGCAGTCTTTTAAGGAAACTGATAAAGATAGTCAGCTGGAAGACGAGATGGCTGACGTGTTATGGGTGCTGCTTTGCCTTGCCAATCAAACCGGCGTCGACCTGACAACAGCTTTAGAAAAAAATTTCGAGAAGAAAACAAAGCGGGATGCAGAACGTCATCGTTCTAATGACAAACTTAATCCATCTAGTTAGTTGCTTATCTTTATCCGATGATCAATACGATGATAGCCCGAACCCTTGCATTTATAACGGTAGTAGCCATCCCGGCCGCCTTTGCATTCGGTCAAAGGCAGCCTAATTTGAGCCTGGCGCATTATTGGGGAAAAACCGAAGGCACCCTTACCTTCATTAAGGACAATGACGCAATAGTTGTCGACGGCAATGTGGGTACCTATTTTTTTCAGTGGCGTGTAGTTAACAACGGAGCCACGGCCAGCGATACTATTGCTGTTTCTGATACTGTAAAGATCAAAACAAACTGGAATACCTATGAGGTGGCTTGGGGGCAGGCCCAGTTTCCCAATGGCATGAAGCAGCAGGATACGGTTTTTATTACTCCAGCGGTGAATCCGGTCACATTGCCTTTGCCTGCAGGATTAACCGCTTCACAGGACAGCGTAATTACCCACTGGTGCGACAGCGTTTATTTTATTTCCGGCGACCTGGCAAATCCAGCCGTAGAAGCAGACCCATCGGATGACACTGTTTGTAATACGGTGTTTGTTACCTATTGGAAAACTCAAATTAAAGAAGCGATCTCAGGTAACGGCGTTATGTTGTATCCTAACCCCACAAACGGCCGGCTTAACTTGAGATATAAGGATATGAGAATAGTAACTTCTATCGCGGTTGTCAACTCCATGGGCGCTATCTCTTATTGGCGGGCTACAACTGATCCTGACCGAGCTACCGGGATAGTTGCGATAGATATAACAGGCTTAAAATCAGGCTTATATTTATTGCGTTTGGAAACAACGGAGGGCAATCTTAGCGAAAAGTTCTATATTCAATAATACAGCTCGGTATTGACATTTTTAGCTACCGGTTAAAAGCAGGCTGGTGTATGTCATTCCATTGCCATATTGATTTAAAAAAAACTAGACATTTTTTGTTTTTATCAAAACTTTTCTATCTTTAGCCTCAACAATTATTCACAAAAAAAACATAAACACATGAAGCGTATTTACTTATTGATGATGGTTATGATCGCGGCTGTTGTATCTGCATCTGCGCAAAGGGCCGTTGACCTGAGCATCAGGCATTTTTACAAATTAGGAACTACAGCGCCTACGGCGTCTAACGAAATCACTAACGGTACTCACATCTTATTTGATGGTGACGCCCAGTACAAGATCAACTTTGGCTACATCATTAAGAACAGTGCAACTGCAGCTAAGGATTCGGTTATGAAGAGCGATACCATCAGGTTCAGGACTTACCTCAACGGTAGCACTTTCATCAACTTTGCTGATAACGAATTCTACATTCCTGCTAATTCGCAGTACGGTATCTTTACTCTTTCTAGCTATCCTAAAGCACACACTCCTGGCCCGGCGTTCAACAACGTGTCTAGCGCACTGGCAACTACCCTGTGCGATAGCATCTGGATCATCCCAACTCCTGGTAACATGAACCCACCGGTTGAAGCTAATCCTTCAAACGATACAACTTGCCACAATGTGATCATTGATGGTTGGCAGACAGCTATCAACGACGTAGACGTAGACGTAGAAGGTAACGGCCTGATAGTTTATCCTAACCCTGCTGTATCTCGCGATATCAACATCCTGTACAACTTTGGTGCTAATACCAGCAAAGCTGTTGTTACTATCGTAGATGTAACCGGTAAAGTTGTTTACAACAAAGTTATTGGTACTGACCTGAAAGGTACTCAGAACATAGCTCTGCAAATGGGTAACATCACTCCGGGCATGTACTCAGTACGTCTTGCTACTGATGACAAAACAACTGTTGAGAAGATCTTCGTTAAATAGTTTATCATTTTAATGTTTCGAAATGAGGCGGTTTATCCGCCTCATTTTTTTTTGCCCATATTCCATTCAGATGCATCTCATTGCACAGTTATCTTTTAGTATTTTTGCGTATGGTTTTCTCCTCCAAGCTGATAGAAGATGCGGTAAATGAGTTTTCCCGCTTGCCGGGAATCGGAAAGAAAACAGCCCTCCGGATGGTGCTGCACCTGATGAAATCAGAAGAAAGCTCTGTCGACCGGTTTACCGGCGCTATTGCGAGTATGCGGCATGGCATACGTTTCTGCCAGCATTGTCATAACGTTTCTGACTCAGATGTCTGCGACATTTGTACCAATCCGGCACGAAACAAGCGGCAAATTTGTGTAGTAGAAAATATTCGTGATGTTATTGCGATAGAGGCTACCCAGCAGTACAATGGAGTTTATCATTTGCTGGGGGGTATTTTGTCACCGTTAGATGGTATTGGCCCCGAACAATTGAATATTGTAAAGCTTTGCCAGCGGGTGAAGGATATGGAGGTGGAAGAACTCATAATGGCATTGAGTCCCACGATTGAGGGTGATACCACAGTTTATTACATAGCAAGGCAGTTGCAGCAATTTCCGATATCCATTACTACCATTGCAAGAGGCATTGCCTTTGGCGGCGAGCTGGAATATGCTGATGAAATGACGTTGGCAAAATCTATTGCCAAGCGTCTTCCCATTGATAATTATGTAAGCACAATAGCTAAATAGCTGCTATCGGACAGCGCTGCGTGGCTTGGCTGCTTCCACTTGGTTGGTCGTTTTTTTCTCGTCGGCCGATGGAGTGCTTTTTACTGCATTGGTGTTCTGAGGTGTTCCTGTGGTGGTTGTCGGACTTGATAGTTCGCCGGAAGATACCGCACGTTGACTGGAGCACGCGACTGTGCCGGAAATCACAATACCGGCTAATAAGATCCTGATATTCATAGCGTAAAATTAGCGGAAAGAAACAGTTTTACTCGTAAATCGCAGTTGTTTTATTTTTTTCCATTTAAGGGTTTCGAGGGGTGCGGGTTGCACCGCTCTTGCCCTTGTTCATCACTATTAGCAAAATGGGGACACTAAAAAACAGAAGGTTCTTTTTGTTGCTAAGTCACATGTTTGACATAATTTCTCAACCTGGTCGCTGAGCACGTTTTTTGCAATA
>JAJNBR010000214.1 GCA_021156265.1 Flavipsychrobacter sp. | reverse complement strand
CCTCTTCTTCAACTTTATTGGTGACCTCTTTCGAAGACCAGCTGCGTATTTCGTAAGGATCAAATTGGGCGGGATCTGCCTGGATGAAAAAATCTTTCTGTTCCTGCTCTTTTTCTATGCCCGCTAATCGGTCTGAATAGACGTTAATCTCTCTCATGGTGGTTCAAAAATTTTTGCAAAATTAAGGACTTTAAGTCATATAAATACAATATTTTCATACCTTTGCGCCTCCTTAACCAAAATGATCCCGTGAAGCATGGCGTACACTTTTTTTTACACCACTGATACCGAGCATGGACCTGCTGCAATCAAGTTTGAAGCTAAAACACCGACAATTACAGAGTTTGAGGTGACGGTCTTGAATCACCATGACGTTCAGCCCTTTAAGCTGGAACTTTTAAAGGATGAATGGATCCCTGTAAGATTACCGGAAAAGCTGAAGCCCCTTGAGGACGAGATCAAGGCAATGGCTAAGAAATTTCGACGCTAGTTAGCGGCGTATCACTAACTTTGAATCGTATGAGCGAAATGGATGATTTCCTGAAAAGCCTGAAAGCTTTGCGAGATAGCCTTGTTGGCCTTCAGGCCAATACAGATATCCTGTTAAGGAATGCGCCGAGAGAGGAGGTGAAGAAAACCTTTCGCGACAAAAGTCTCGAGGAGCTTGAGGCATCGTTGGATTACTATACAAAGCATCAGAATTACGAGATCTGCCAGGCCATCAAAGAAGTGATCGACGAAAAACAATCTTCTTCAAATATCGCCGAATAACTAAGAGGAGCGGAAAACGGGATTCGAACCCGCGACCCTCACTTTGGGAAAGTGATGCTCTGCCAACTGAGCTATTTCCGCTTTTGTTATTCTAATCTAAGATTAATCGTGTTAATATACAAACGGCTGTAGCCCGCAATGGCACAGATTTTACGCGTTTTATGCGATGGAGAGATCACTTCATTCATAATCGCGATTATTAACTTTTTAAAAACTCAAAGACTATGGCAACAAAGGCAATGTCGGAACAAGTGAAGAAAGTAGCGGCGAACACAGATCATCGCGAAGGTCCGGTAGCAAGAACAATTGAAGAACAAACAGCAAAACTTCCCTCAGACCTCTTTTTGTGGGCCGGACTAGGTGCAATGGGCGTGGCTTTTGCACTGAAACTTGTGAAAAGGGATCATCTGTCCTTGTTTATAGGGCAATGGGCTGCTCCTTTCCTGATCATGGGCCTTTACAACAAAGTGGTGAAAGTAGAAGGTCATGACAAGGTAGATAAATAAAGTAACGACATGAAAAAAGCCCGGCGACGCCGGGCTTTTTTATTACTTCGCCACAACAATATTATCTATGTCAAGTATTACCTGATATTGTAGTTCAGCGTAAGGCCATAAGTTTTGTCGCCAATGAACGGCGATAATCTTAACGCCTCGTTACCTGTAACCTTGTTTTTGTGGAAGTGTGGTACCAGTATTCCTGACGCCACGCCAACTGCGGTACCTATTATTAAATCGCTGGGAAAATGCTTGCCTGCAATGTGCCGTAAATAAATGGTTGTAGCCGTGGCTGCGGCGGCCCCGCCATACAATACATAGCTAAGGGTAGAGCCCGGGTGGTAGTCAGAGTATACCTTGGCAGTAAAAAAAGTTGCCGTACCAACCAATGCCACATGACCCGCAAAAAACGAATTGCGCATACCGCCGTTAGTTTTGTCCTGGTCAGGAATATTGTCGCTATAAGCCTCCGGCCTGAATCTATTTGTAAAATAGGTGCTGCCTGTGTACAGCAAACCAGTTATGGCCATTGCTTCCAGGTATAAAAAGCCAACCTTGGCGGCATCCTGGCGTATTTCCCTGTCGGCCAGTAAGGCCAATGGTAGCGGCATTGAGCCATAAAATAAAAGATCGCTGGAGTTGTCTGCAGCTTCGTTGTAGTTGCCTGCAGCCCAACGGTCAAAACTGTTGATATCGTTTTTATCCAGTGCCTGGACCTCAGCCAAAGGCGTTTGATCCTTATTATATATTTTGGTGAAGGCGTACAATGACCATGCGGCGCCAACTGCGGTGACCGGAATGTCTACCTTTTTATTGATTTTATAAATGCCGCCGGGCATTGCTGGTGGTGGGTCCTCCTGCCCTATGTAAAAAGCTGATTCAGCACTGTTTAATACTATTGCTTCTTCGTCAATAAGGGCATCCTGCGCAGTCAGCGCCAAGGGAAAGAGTACGGTGAACACACCTGTTGTAAACCTTTTGATCATAGCGAGTTAAAATATTCCTGATCAGCTAATCTATATTTCCGTGCCAACACTGTTTTGCGAGGTATAGTTTTTGAGGCAGTTAGCCCATAAATCATTTACAATGCGTTGGTTTTTATTTCTGTTGTTGCCAATTTTTGGGTGCAATTCTGCAGCAGTTGATGGGGGAGACAGCGTTAACGGCTTACAGCTAAGTTATCTGAACCATTCCGGTGAAGATTTTCAAATGCTCGATGTGGAGATATTCGGTAAGGCGTACCATTTCGGCAGTTTAAGGCATGGCACAAACACTGCTTTTGTCAACGTAGAAAAGTCATATCCGTATCACTTTGCGCGGGCGGTAACGGCGACCGACACACTGGTATCGCAGCCTATAGACTTTGTGGGGGAACAACTGCTTCCTGCCGGCAGGCACACTTTAATACTGGATATCGATACTTCCGAACCAGGCCATCGTATGCTCGTGTTTAAAACGACACTTGACAGCCACCACCAGGGTGACTACCACACCCGGCCTTCTGATGTCATAGACAATCTCTTTCTTGCGCTGAATAAGAAGGACTGGAAAATGGTAAATAGTTTTTATTCACCCAACGCAAGAATAGTTGATGTAACAAATGCAACAGCCATAACAGCATCAGATTATTTCAACCGGATTTTTTTGCAATACGATATTTATTACATCTACCTGCATGAGCAGCATGCTACGAATAACGGCGTACGGGTAAAAGCATTTACACGTCGCGGCAAACTAAGTTCCGAAATGCCGTTATGCTTCGATTTCGTGATACTTAACAATCGCATTGTGGAGCAGAATTCGATCTCCTGTGAAGAAAAATAGCTACTTCGCGAAGAAGTCGTGTATCTTTTGCGTATAAGCCTGAATATGTGCAGGTGGATCGTGGCGGATCACCCAGTAATATTTTTCCTTTCCTTTATAAGCCGTTACCATATAATCAATGCCATCGGCAACTGTTATTCCGTATTGCGTATTGTTTTCCTTCCACATACGTGGAGGAATATTGGTAAGCAATTCTCCACCTGCAGCTATTTTAGAAGGTTCAGGAAAATCGAACACCATATCGCGACCCCCGGTGTCCTTCGCCACCCGGTCGGGATAGATCATATACTGATCAGAAAACCCCGCAAAACCTCCAACCCGGCTTAGCTGCATGCTGTCTGCTACTGGCGCATTGTCTGCTGATGTCGTTTGTTTGCACGTCGCGGAGGCAAGTACCATCAGGCTGGCTATTAAAAGAATGGAGAAACGCATTTGTGATCTTTGGCGTAAATATAGGCGAATGCTGTCTTAATGATGTCCTTTGATTCGTAACTTTAAGTAAAACCTGTTTTATGCAAACAGCATTGCTCCTCTTCGTCTTTATCTTATTTCTGGCAATGGTGGTAATGGGGCAAAAGCTGGCCCAATGGATCTTTCGAAGGTTCTTTGCAGAAAGGAAAGATACATTGCCAGCTGATGTAGAAAAAGGCTTTAGAGACTAAATGTTATTGGGGCCTTTCTTTGTCGTGTTACGGTCTGCACCGTGCGAATCATCTTTTTCGTGGTCACCGGTCTGGCGGTTGCTTTTCTGCGGCGCTCCGGGTTGGCTTGTCTGTTTTCTATTTCCTTTATTTTCATTTTTCCGGTGTGGATTGCTTTGGCTGCCGCTTCGGTTCTTTTTATTCTTGTCCATAGACTTTTCTTTTCGCAAGCAGTAAAAAGATGCCATCAACCCCTGCTTGCAAAGATTGGCATGGTGTTTTTTACATCTCTTGTGCTAGGTTGTGAAGAATGGTTCAGAAATGAAACGAACTGTAGACGAATGAAGGACTTTAAAAGTTTCTGAAACAAATAATTAGCAATCATAAAAAAGGACAACACCCGGTGCTGTCCTTTTTTTGTTGTGTATTCATAAGTGTTCTAAAGCGGATGTTTCTCAATAGCGTGCTGGAGGGCTGTCTCATTGGTGAGGTCCAATCTAAGTGGAGTTATCGAAACAAAGCCATTTTCTACAGCCCACCTGTCCGTATGTTCATCTGCCGGTTCCAGTGGAGTTACCGTAAACCAATAGTGTTTTCTGCCCATTGGGTCTACGCCGGGCACTATCGTACCATCATATAGCCGCACAGACTGGCGGGTCCATTTCATGCCAGTAGGCTTAGGCGGAAAGTTCACATTATAGAGCGCCAACTCGCGGTCTTCGAGCAACAATGCAAGAGCTTTTTCAACATAGGGAGCAAGTCCGTCAAAGTCCGGCTCATCTTTGCCGACCGGAGTGCTCAGAGCTATGCCCTTAATGCCCAGCAACACGGCCTGCTTCGCTGCCGCTAATGTGCCCGAGTGCCACATAGAGTTTCCGAGGTTAGGCCCCATGTTAATGCCGGACAGTACAACGTCGGTTTTTGACAAATGAGTACCAAGCGCTACGCAATCTGCCGGGGTGCCATTAACCCTATAGGCTTCAATACCTTCAAATGTGATCGGTGATTTCTTTAACGAAATGGGGCGCGAATGCGTTACCGCGTGTCCCATGGACGATTGCTCGACGTCGGGAGCGACTATTTTTACTTCGCCGAATTTTGAAGCTACTTTAGCCAATGCGGCTATGCCGGGGCTGTATATTCCGTCATCATTTGTTATCAGGATTCTCATACAAAAATGAGCAACAGTATCATGCCAGCTTACGGCTGGTACACTTTTAGTGAAGGGGCTATATGTAAGATAATATGTATGAAGGTTGCTAAATTGTTGCACAATCCTAAGGCCGGTGACGGGGAACACTCGAAAGAGGACTTGGTGGCTATGATCGAAGAGCAGGGGTATAAGTGCCTGTACGCATCCACAAAGGAAAAAGGATGGAATGAGATCGAGCCAGATGTGGATTTTCTTGTTGTAGCCGGTGGCGATGGTACCGTTCGTAAAGTAGCTACCGAACTGTTAGGGCGGAAAGTGATAGATAGAAATTACCCGATAGCAGTGTTACCTATGGGAACAGCCAATAATATCGGCCGGACTTTTGGTTTTGGTACCGATGAGGCTGCCGTCGCCTCCTGGTCAGCAGAAAACATACAGAAGATAGACGTGGGTAAAGTGCATGGTCTTGAAGAAGATATATTTTTCCTGGAAGGGTTTGGATTCGGGTTATTCCCAAATCTTATGAAGGAAATGAAAAAACGTGGGGACAAGCAA